>CAMWMO010000164.1 GCA_947175305.1 uncultured Lachnospiraceae bacterium | reverse complement strand
TTCAAGAACCATATTCGTCTTTCCTGAACCGGACACACCTGTAACCGCGATCAGACGTCCTTTTGGGAAATCCACCTCTAACGGCTTCACGGTATGAATCGCAGAAGTGGACAGATGAATGGTGCCTAACTCAAACATGCGCTCCGAAGGGATGTGATTCCCGACGTCAATCACTTTCTCTCCCGTAAAAAATCCGCCAATTTGAGAAATCGGATTCTGCTCCACCTCTTCAAGACTTCCCTGTGCAATGATAGTGCCGCCTCCCGCACCGGCCTCCGGCCCCAGCTCTATGAGCCAGTCCGCCTCGGAGAGCACGTGCGTATCGTGATCCACCAGAACCACCGTATTACCGTCCTGCAGAAGATCACGCATAACTCCTCTCAGTCCTTCCATATTGGAGGGATGCAGACCGATGGACGGCTCGTCAAGCACATACAGCACACCTGTCGTGCGATTCCTGACTGCCCTTGCAAGCTGCATTCTCTGTCGTTCCCCTGTGGAAAGCGTGGATGCCGCCCGGTTCAGTGTAAGATAAGAAAGCCCTAAGTCTATCAGACGTTTCGCTGCACTCTGAAAAGATTCACAGATACTCTCCGCCATAGGCCGCATCTCCTCCGGCAGTGAACCCGGTACATCATCGACCCATACAGTCAACTCCGAGAGCGTCATGGTGCAGGCTTCCGCAAGTGAAATGCCTCGAAGCCTGGGAGCCCGCGCCTCCTCTGAAAGTCTGGTACCGCCGCAGTCCGGGCAGACGCCCTGCCGTAAGAACTTCTCAACACGCTTCATCCCTTTTTCATCCTTCACCTTGGACAACGCATTTTCCACGGTATAGGTGGCATTGAAATAAGTAAAATCCATATCTCCCGCCGCGCCGCTGGTCTTATTCTGGTAAATGATATTTTTCTTGACTGCCGGCCCGTGAAAGACAATATCCCGCTCCTTTTCCGTCAGTTCCCGAAACGGCACATCCGTCCGAACGCCCATTTCACGGGCAATATCTTTCATAAGAGACCACATAAGCGTCTGCCACGGAGCGACAGCGCCCTCATCAATGGAGAGAGATTCATCCGGCACAAGCGTTGCCTCATCCACCGTCCGAACAATTCCCGTTCCGTCACAGCGTCTGCACGCACCCTGACTGTTAAACGCCAGCTCCTCCGCTCCCGGTGCAAAAAAATGTGCGCTGCACTCCTGACAGACGAGTTCCTGTCCTGCCGCAACATTGAGAGATGGCTTTACATAGTGCCCGTTCGGGCAGCGATGCTCCGCCAGTCTCGAATACATCAAGCGCAGACTGTTTAGAAGTTCTGTTCCCGTGCCAAAAGTACTCCGTATACCCGGAATGCCCGGACGCTGTCTGAGCGCCAGAGCCGCCGGGACATACAGCACCTCATCTACATGCGCTTTTTCCGCCTGCGTCATGCGCCTTCTTGTATACGTGGAGAGCGCCTCCAGATACCGTCTGGAGCCCTCCGCATACAGAATTCCCAATGCCAAAGAAGACTTGCCGGAACCGGATACTCCTGCTATCCCGACAATCTTATGCAATGGAATGTCCACGTCAACATTTTTCAGATTATGTACTCTTGCCCCGCGCACTTTGATATGTGTCGGCGCCGTATTTTCATTACGCTCCAATTGCTTCTGCTCCTATCCTATTTTTTCGTTATCGTCCTCTCCTTTTCCATCACATTATACCTTATCATCTAATATCCAACAAATACCATCCGCCATTCTTCGATTGGCATTACTAAAATGATTTCCGGGATTCATAATAAATATGGTCGATATTCCCTGCCCGCTATAATATTCATAGAGCATCCGGGTTCGTTCCTCCACCGGAGACAGATACGGATTCTTTGTATGTGCCTCCCTGTCTCCCAGTGAGAAATATATTTTTTCCGGAATGCGCCGCATTTCACGCTCCTTTACATAATCAATGAAATCCGGAAACCAAAGCGATCCCGATACACTTGCAATTCTCGCAAAGACATCTGTATGATATGATGCATATACTGCAAACACCCCCGCAAGAGAATAGCCCGCAAGAGCGCTGTATCTCGGTTTTCCTCCAAGCGCTTCTTCTACAGCAGGCAAAATCTTCTCTGTCAGGAGCGCCAGATACGTATCCGCACCTCCCGTACACGGCGTATCACCCTTTGCAATCGGCGGAATCGACCACGGCGACATATCGTGATTCCATTGAATATCTGAAACCGCCACGAGAGAAAACTCCGGACAGCCAATTCGTTGGCATTGATCCCACACCGCTTCCCCTTCTCCATGCACCGTATTCAGATAGATAACCGGAGCATCAGCCTGTGCCTTTCCGTATATATTGATTCTCCTGTCCTGTATCGTAAATTCCATCTATCCCCATTCCTTCTATCACTTTCTCATAAAGGATTAAATTCCATCCGTTCCAGAATATCCTGCCATGCTTCCTCGTCGATCTCCTCATCCCGGAACAGCTTGCGCTTATCTTCATCCGTAATCTTTCGAATCACTTTACATGGATTTCCCGCCGCAATACACCAGTCGGGAATGTCCTTCGTCACTACGCTTCCGGCGCCGATCACCGCATTATCTCCGATATGCACACCCGGACAGATCACTGAATTGCCGCCGATCCAAACATTATCTCCTATGGTTACTTCCTTGCCGTACTCATAAGCGGAGTTGCGGCTGACCGGATGTACGGGATGTCCGGCCGTGTATATCGCCACATTAGGAGCCATCTGACAGTTATCCCCTATTTTTATCTTAGCGACATCCAACAGCGTACAATTATAATTGGCAAAGAAGTTTTTACCTACCTCGATATGTTTCCCATAATCACAGTAAAAAGGGGGATTGATAAAAGCATCCTCCGACTTCCCCAGAAGTTCCTTAACCACCTCTCTGATTCCTGCAAAATCGGAGCGGTCCATAAAATTCAATTTCTGCAGAATCCTTCTGCATACCATCTGCTCCTCAAAAACGCTGTCATCCGAAATATAAGCCATCTGCGCGTCTCTGCGCTCTCTGTTTGTCATATCTGCTTTCCCTCCGTAAATCAATCATTCCGGCTGTTCATCGAACCGTCTGTCTTTAAAATAATATTCATCGTCGTGTTCGTTGATTTCCCTGTATACTTTGCACGGGCTTCCGAACGCCACCACGTTTGGCGGTATATCCTTTGTCACAACCGAACCCGCGCCGATCACGGAGTTTTCTCCGATGGTAACGCCCGGCAAAACGACTACATTCGCTCCTATCCATACATTGTCCTCAATGGTAACGGGGAAGGAATACATGCCGTCCGCACGGTGCTCTGGGTGGACAGGGTGCCCCGTTGTACTCAATGTTACATTAGGACCTATCAGAACATGCTTTCCAATCGTTATTTTCCAGTCGTCGATCAGGGTTAAATTCATATTTGCATAAGTGCCCTCTCCAATTGACACATATTTTCCAACTGCCGCCGTGAGCGGAGGGACAATCCATACGTTTTCTCCGACACTTCCGAATAATTCCTTCAGAAGCTCTGCGCGTTCCTCCATGCTCTCCGGCGGCAGACTGTTAAACTGATTCACAATACCCTTCGCATGTGCCTGCAGAGCCATGTTTTCTTCGTCGTCATCCCAGAGATACCCGTTTTTCATTTTTTCCTGTTCTGTCATTTTTGACCTCCTTTTTCCATTACAAGCTATGATATATTGGCTTCCTTATTTTCACGTAATACCATCGTTAATTTGTTATATTTTTTACCCAGCCGTATTTTTTGTAATGCCGATATACGGCCGGCAATTTTATGACTTCATCTAAATTTAATACAATTTAATACAAAATAAACAACCAATATCGGAAGCCTAAACGCAAATGCACATAAGCAGCCAAAAGGAATGGTAATAAACCATAATGTTACTGTATCACAAAGCAGCCCGAATTTGGAATCCCCTCCCGCAGGAAAAATGCCGCCTATGGTCATACAGTTTATCGACTTTCCCGCAATATAATAAGAGCATATGATCAGCATTCTGCCTAAAAGTTTTTTGGCTTCGGGCGTCAAGTCAACCAGACTGATAATGACGGGAGACAATGCCAGTAAGAATAACCCCGACAAGACACCGCCAACAATGGAAGCCCATGTCAAAATTCTGCCAACCCTCCTAGCCTCCTCAAAATGATCCGCCCCCAATTCATTCCCTATTAAAATGCTCCCGCCGCTTCCCAGCCCAAGGCAAAAGCATATCAAAAGATTCTTGGAAATGTTTGCGATACTGTTTGCCGCCACAGCATCTGTCCCCAAATGCCCCATAATGATCGAATACAAGGTAAATCCGCAGCCCCATATCAGCTCGTTAAACATCACCGGCGTCACTTTTAAACGAAACTGCTTTGCCAGCTCCCGGTCTTTCTCTAATAGATGTATTTCTATCTGCCGCATTTTTCGTTTCACATAAATGACGCCAAGGAACATCTGCAGCGCTGTCGCTGTCACCGTGGCCAATGCCGCTCCCCTAATTCCCATGACCGGGAATCCCAGAAGACCAAAAATAAAAACCGCATTAAGCACAAGATTGAAAATAACTGTCAGACTGCTGATAACAGAACTTTCACTGACCGCACCACAGTTTTTTAAGATCGTCAGACACACCTGCCCTATTGCGGAAAAAAGATAAGAAATTCCTACATAACGCAAGTATTCACTCCCCATACGGATCAATTTAGGTTCATTCGTCAAAAAACACATGATCCTATCCGGGAAAAACAGAGAACCTATCAAAAACGGAATCGCCATAAGACAGGAAATCCGAAGAACCAGAACGAAAACCGCTGAAATCCCCACCCAATCCTTTTTCCCATAGTATTGTGCCGCGAACATATTCTCTCCGATCACGAACGCCGTCATAAACAGATTGAATACGAAAGTGACCTGAGATGCCAGAGCCACTGCCGACATAGCGTTCTGATTCAGCCTCCCCAACAT
>CAMWMO010000163.1 GCA_947175305.1 uncultured Lachnospiraceae bacterium | reverse complement strand
GTTTCCCTATGTGGGGCTTTTGCAGAGTGTGATCGGGCTGGTGGATACCGAGAAGCATTCCTACAGCGAACTGTACAATGAGATCAACCTCCAGACCGGCGGCATCGCACCGGCGGTGAATGTCTATACGGATGCGAAGGATCTGTCGAAATACAAACTGACCTTTGATCTGAAGGTAAAGACGCTGTATGAAAAGCTTCCCCAGGCTTTTGCATTGGCGGTGGAGATATTGACTGAATCGGTCTATACGGATGAAAAGCGGCTTCTGGAGCTGGTGGCGGAGAATCGTTCCGACAAGCAGGCGCAGATGATGTCCGCAGGCCATTCTCTGGCAGCAGGGCAGGCGCTCTCTTATCTGTCACCACAGGCCTATCTGATGGATCAGGTAAACGGCTTTGCCTTTTATCGCTTTTTGGAGGATCTGGAGAAGAATTTTGACAGCAGGAAAGAGGCGCTGTGCGAGAATATGAAGCGGCTGGTACATTGTATCTTCCGACCGGAAAATCTGATGGTGGATTATACGGCTCAGCGGGAAGGGCTCTCCGGGCTGGAACAGCAGATCGAAGCGTTAAAGGAGAAGCTGTATCGGGATCCCATCGACAGCAGTCCCTATCAGCTCCAGCCGGTGAAGAAGAATGAGGGTCTGATGTCCTCCGCCCAGATTCAGTATGTGTGTCGTGCGGGAAATTATGCGAAAAAGGGGCTGTCCTACACGGGAGCGCTGCGGGTGCTCAAAGTGGTAATGAGCTATGAGTATCTGTGGATGCAGGTTCGCGTCAAGGGCGGCGCATACGGGTGTATGTGCCAGTTTGGAAAGACCGGAGAGAGTTATTTTGTCTCCTACCGGGATCCGAATCTGGAAAAGACCATAGAGGTGTACGAGCAGGCGGCTGACTTTGTGGAGCATTTTGAAGCCGATGAGCGTACTATGACCCAGTATATCATCGGTGCAATCAGCGCACTGGATATGCCGCTCACCCCGGCAGCGAAGGGAACCTACTCCATGGCAGGGTATCTGACCGGCTACAGCTATGAGCAGGTGCAGCAGGAGCGGGACGAGCTCCTTTCGGCGGATGCGGCGGCGATCAGAGAGCTTGCGGCTCATATCCGTGCCTTTATGGAGGACGACTGCCTGTGCGTGGTTGGTAATGAAGACAAGATCAAGGAGCAGAAAGAACGCTTCGGAGCGATAGATTATCTGATCCGATAATTTTTTTCTGGAATTGCAACCTTTTTTATTCCCGAACGGTATTTTGGATAGAGGAAGAAAACCGTTTGGGAAAGGGAGGAAAAAGTATGAAAAAGACAATTGGTATGAGGACCATGCTGGCGGTGTTTACGGCTGCGGCACTTTGTACCGCCTGCGGCAGTGCGGGGAAGGGCGTGACAATCTCTAATGAAATGGCAGTGGCTTCAGACACTGCCGATGCCGGTGGCGTTTACAGTAACAGTGCCGCCTATTATGATGTGCCAACAGCAGAATATGGCTATGAGGAAGCGGCGATAACTGCCGATTATGATTATGAATATGCAGAGGCAGCAGCTGCGGAGGAGCCGATGCCTGAGGAGGGATCGGTTTCGGTTCCGGAGGGAGCAGTGGATCGGAAGCTGATCAAGACCGTGAATATCTCTGCGGAGACGGAGGCCTTTGACGAACTGGTGCCGCAGCTCCAGAAGCGTGTGGAAGAGCTGGGCGGTTACATAGAAAGTATTTCTGTCTATGATATAGGCAGCTATTATGTGGAAGACACGATGCAGAAGCAGCGCTGCGCCCAGATAACGGCCCGCGTCCCCAAGGAGGCGTTAGACGGATTTCTTGCGCAGGTGGGAGAGCAGACCAATGTGACGAGCCGGTCAGAGAACGTGGAGGATGTGACCCTGCAGTATGTGGATCTGGACAGTCACAAGAAGGTGCTTCTCACGGAGCAGGAGAGGCTTCTTGCGCTGATGGAGCAGGCGGAGAGCGTGGAGGACATTATCACGATTGAGGGACGGCTTTCTGAGGTGCGCTACCAGATTGAGAGCATGGAGTCCCAGCTTCGCACCTACGACAATAAGATCGACTACAGCACGGTGTATCTCTCCATCGAGGAAGTAAGAAAGTATTCGGCGCCACAGACCGCTACTGTCTGGGAGAGGATTGGGGCCGGCTTTATGAAGAGCCTAGAGGATATCGGTTTCGGGATTCGGGATTTCGCCATTTATTTTGTGATCGATCTGCCCTATATCATCCTGGGACTTTTGGGAATCGTGGTGGCATTCTTCCTGCTTCGTGCCATTCTGAAACGTTTTCTGAGGAGCAGATTTTTGAAAAAGACGCTGCAAAAAGGCAGAAGTCTGGTTTCCTCGCTGCGGAAAAAGGATTCCGATGAGGAGAACGACGATGATGATAAAGAGTCCGAGTCCGATTCGGAGACAAAAGAAGAACAGGAGTAAAGATACATGGAAGACAGACAGTTTAAATCCGGCTTTGTCACGCTGATCGGCAGGCCGAATGTGGGAAAATCAACACTGATGAACGCACTGATCGGGCAGAAGATCGCTATCACATCCAAGAAACCGCAGACCACCAGAAACCGGATCAGGACGGTATATACCAGCGAGGAGGGGCAAATCGTATTTCTGGATACCCCCGGCATCCATAAGGCCAAAAATAAGCTGGGAGATTATATGGTGGATGTGGCGGAGCGCACGCTGTCCGAGGTGGATGTGATCCTGTGGCTGGTGGAGCCCTCAGACTATATCGGTGCAGGGGAGCGGCACATCATCGAACAGCTGCAGAAAACAAAAACGCCTGTTATTTTAGTGATCAATAAGATTGATACTGTAAAAAAGGAATTGCTCCTAACCTATATCGATGCCTACCGGAAGGAACTCGATTTTGCGGAGATCGTTCCGGTGTCGGCGCTTAAGAAGGACGGCCTTAAAGTGCTGGTGGATTGTATCATGAAATATCTGCCCTACGGGGAGGCCTTCTACGATGAGGATACGGTGACGGATCAGCCCATGCGGCAGATCGTGGCGGAGCTGATCCGGGAGAAGGCGCTGCGCTGTCTGGAGGAGGAGATTCCCCATGGGATCGCCGTCACCATTGAGCAGATGAAATTTAAAAAGCGCATTGTGGATATCGAGGCCACGATCGTCTGCGAGCGGGATTCCCACAAGGGGATTATCATCGGCAAGCAGGGAAGTATGTTAAAGAAGATCGGTTCCCTGGCAAGGCGGGATATCGAGGATCTGGTGGAAAATCAAGTGAATTTAAAGCTCTGGGTCAAGGTGAAAAAGGACTGGCGCGACAGCGATTTCCTGCTCAAAAATTTTGGCTATAATCCGCAGGAGACAGAATAGAATCAGGCAAATCTGCGAACCCTATTTCTTGTGATACATTAAGAATCCAGGGGGCGTAAGATGAAGGAAATAAACTACTGGGAGCAGTTTATGGCCACGGGAAAGATCGAAGATTTTCTGGCCTATAAAAATGCGACGAGACAAGACGGGCAGCAGGAGACGAGAGAGGCAAAGGAGTATTCTCATGCAGGGGATCGCGGAGATCACGGGGATGGTTTTAAAGGCTGAACCCATAAATGAGTATGACAGAAGAGTGGTTCTTCTGACAAAGGAACGGGGAAAGATTTCTGCTTTTGCCAGGGGGGCCAGAAAACCGAACAGTAAGCTGTTAGCGGCAACGAATCCGTTTTGTTTCGGAACGTTTAAGCTCTATGAAGGCAGAACCTCCTACAATATCATGGAGGCGGAGATCACAAATTATTTTGAGAGCTTAAGGGAGGACTTTGAAAGCGCCTATTATGGTATGTATTTTTTGGAGGTCATGGACTATTACACCAGAGAGAATAATGACGAGAAGGAGCTGTTGAAGCTCCTCTACCAGTCCCTTCGCGCACTCATGCAC
This sequence comes from uncultured Lachnospiraceae bacterium, assembly GCA_947175305.1. Classification (GTDB taxonomy): domain Bacteria; phylum Bacillota; class Clostridia; order Lachnospirales; family Lachnospiraceae; genus UBA3282. Next base: position 1,065 of record CAMWMO010000163.1, on the reverse strand, counting down.
GAGGGACTTTCCAATGTTCTGGTGCGTTATGTTTTCGAGATGAAGGCCATGGTGATAAACGGGGAGTTCCCTGGAATGCCAAGGGAAGGAGACTGGGAGGAGTCTACACGTTACACGGTTTCTTACATAATGAGTTCCAGCATTGAAAAGCTCTATACTTTTACCGTAACGCCGCAGGTTTTGACCCAGCTAAAGCAGATTGCGGACGACTACCGCGTCCGATATGTGGACAGACAGTTTAAAAGTCTTGAAATTGTGGATAATCTTTAATATAATGGAAAGCACGAGCCGTGCAGATGGATAACAGCACAGTCGGAGGAAAGCTTGCTTTCCGAAGAATGTGATGTTATTCATCTATAGGGCGACAGCCCGTTATCCGCAAGCCGCTGCACAGCAGTGGTTTGCGGATAAGCACGGCTCAGTAACAGTAGAGGGGATCATATATGCGTAAGGCAGTAAATGTGCTGGTTTTGTCCTTGTTGGTCTTAAGTCTTACCGGCTGCAGCCAGGAAAAGATGCCGGAGATCAGTTCTTTGTCTTTTGATAAAGAGGGAGCGGTTCTGCATCAGATCGTGGGGAAAGCGGATCAAAACTATTACCAGATCCAGATGTCGGATCTGGAGAGCTTTGCAGCAGAGCGTGTGGAAGAATACTGCTCCGACAAGGGAGAAGGCCGGGTCACGCTGGAGGCAGTGGAGGAGAAAAGCGGCAATATCCTGCTGCAGTTCCGCTATGCTTCGCCGGAGGATTACAGCGGATTTAACCACAGAGTGTTATATATCGGTTCTTTGGAGGATGCTGTTGATGAGTATTATCTGGAGTCGGTGCCCTTTGTCTCTGTGGAGGGTCAGGCATCGGAGATAGGCTACATGGATGGCTGGGATGCCAAGAAAATGCTTGTTCTTGAGACCAAGGGCGGAGAGGATATTCTGGTAAATCTGCCGGGAAAAACACTTTATATCAACCAGAGTGCGGACAGCAGTCAGGAAGTAGCCTTTGTCGGAAAGAAGAGTGTGAAAGTAAGTAATCAGGAGGAGACAGAAGCATCTGCACTCTCCTATATCA
>CAMWMO010000162.1 GCA_947175305.1 uncultured Lachnospiraceae bacterium | reverse complement strand
GGGCCACAAGATGCTTTTGATATCAGCTATATTACGCAAACGGATGGTTCGCTCAAGGTAACGGTTCACCTGAAAGAAGCGGTTGCATATTCGTGTGATTCTACAAATAAGGTAAAAATGTACATTAAGTTCAAAGGCCAGGGAACCAACACGGAGGGAACGCTGGTCAATATGAACATCAGGGTCAACAAGTAAAAATGTAATACATTATACAGCGGCCGGAATCCGGTCGCTGTGTTGCTTTTTTTAATTCATGCCAGAGATGTTTTGACAAGTTCCATAAAATAATTGACAAACATCATTTCATCCATTATGATAAATGCACTGGAAGGTTCAGAATACTTTCCCACTATGTCACCGCTTATCATATCTTCTATCAAGCGGTATGTGCATTCGCACGTTCAGACAGTTTCTGTCAGATTTTCCGACAGGCATTTAAGCAGATATCTAAAACACATCAAATGGCAGTTGTAGTCTGTTACAACCGCTAGTCCACATCCGGCAATGCAGGATAGATCATTCCTTTCATTCTGCTATTGTCCGCGTCGAAAGGAGTCCTTATGTCAAAAGAGAAAAAAACATCCCAAAAGAAACACATCAGTAACAGCAAACCTCACGACAGTAGCAGTAAACTCATCTTTGGAAACCCAGAATTATGTTCTCAATTTTTGAGAAATTATATGGATATCCCTCTGCTCAAGAACATCCGGGCGGAGGATATCGAGGATGTCACGGAACGCTACATACCTATGTTTACAGAAGAACGCAATTCAGATACGGTAAAACGTATAAAATTATCGGAAAAAGACACATTATTTTTTGTCACTCTTATTGAACACAAGACCAAAGTGGATTATAATGTAAGCATGCAGCTTCTCCGATATATGGTCTACATATGGGAAGACTTTGAAAAAGAGATGGAGAAGAAAAAGAAAGGCATCAGCAAAACAAAGGATTTCCGTTACCCACCGATCCTGCCCATCGTATACTATGAGGGGAGCGGGAAGTGGACAGCGCCCTGCAATATCAAAGACAGGATCTACTTTGATGAGGCCTTTGAGCCTTTCACCCCTAAGTTCTCTTACAAGCTGGTGCAGCTCAACGAATACAGCGTGGGCGAACTGGTCGAGAAAAAAGATGAACTATCCCTGCTGATGCTGATCAACCGGCTGCAGAGCATTGCGGCATTCAGGGAGCTTAATCTACCAAGAGACTATCTGAAAGACCTGTCAGAAAATTCCACAGATGAACTGCTTGACATCATCGCAAGGGTGACGGCATCCATGCTGAGGCATTTACACCTGCCTGAGGAGGAGGTTTCGGAATTTACTGACCAGGTAAAGGAGCGGGATATGGCGGTATTATTTGAATATTTTGAAGATGTGGATCTGCCGGCGGAGCGTAAAAAAGCGAGAGAAGAAGGGCTGGCAGAGGGACGAGCAGAAGGACGTGCTGAGGGCGAATCCCGTTTCGCCAAATTGACTCAACTTCTGCTTGAATCTGACCGCACAGATGACCTGTCCAGAGCCGTTATTGATCTGGAATATAGGAAAGAGCTATATCTGCAATATAATCTGTAACTTAATAGGAATTGTTGCGATTTACGAGGGATTGCCTCCTATGCACACGGAAGTGATTCTTTTTTATTGTATAGTGTTGTGCCATTTATTATTCAACTCTTTGTAGGAAATATCTGGATTATACAACTACAGAGAAATGGAAATGATTTACATAACCTTTGATTGGTAATCTGTCAAAAGTGTGGTATTATAATAATGTATTGGTATACATAATATGCTGATGCGGAATTTTGACAGGGAGAGACTCATTATGAGAAAACATAGAAACATTTCCATGAAATACAGATGGCTGGCGTTTCTTCTGTGCGTTGCGATATGTACGGGAAGCAGCACGATGCAGGCGTTTGCAGACACAAGCATAGACAGTGAGAGTATTGCAGAGAATGTGGATACTTCAGATGGCATAAGTAATGAAGACGGCACAGGCGCTTTGGAGAACGACGGTGACGCAGCTGCTCCCAATACGGATGACGGCACAGAATCAGGATCTGAAGATGAAGTCTCCGAGGGCGAAGAAGAGGATGAGGATTCTGACGACGGGCAGGATAAGGAATCTGACGGATCGGAGACTGATCAGAAGGGAGACACAGAGTCAGAGGCCGGAGATGTGAAAGATCCGGAAGAGGAGAGAGACAATCCTGAAAAAGAAGAGAAACCGGGGGAAGACAGCACAGAAGAGCCGGAGCGGGAATCGGAACAGGTCTCTGAGAATACGCTGGACACGATATCTGAGAATACACTGGAAAGTATATCCGAAAATAGTCTGGATGAGGAACGGCGGGCGCTGATCAAAGAGGCGGAGGAAGCCTTTGACACATTGCTCGCTGAAAAATCGTTGATGGCGCTTCTCTACCACACGGATCACTATGCCGTTCACAAAGAGGCGGACGAGCGCAGTACAACCGTGGCGACGCTCGAAATTGGACAGACACTGTATATTCAGGGTGTGACGATCACGGAGAATGATGTCTGGTATCGGGCGCAGTACTGGCTGGACGGTGTCGAGGGAACGGGATATGTGCAGAGTTTTTATCTGGCATACTCGGATGAGGACTGGCTTGCCTGGGAGGAAGAATATCTGTTCCCGATCCTGGCATTGGGAGAGGATGAATATGAGAGCACTGCCTATGGCATGGCGGCGCAGTCAATGGTTTCTCTGTATGCGACTGACACTTCCGACATCTCCGCTTTTCCGGGGTCTTATCAGTCTGCGCTCAGAAGTCTGAAAAGCGCGCATCCGAACTGGACCTTCGTGCCGATGAAGACAGGACTGGATTTTAATGCGGCGGTCTCAGGAGAGATGGCGGGCGATAGAAGTCTTATCCAGCCGACAAGCAGCAATAAAGAAAAGGGGTGGGTGGGCAGCGCATGCCCTTCTGAAAGCGGGTGGAACTATGCCACGAAATCTGCGGTGACACACTATATGGATCCCCGCAATTTTTTGACAGAAAGTTATATTTTCCAGTTTGAGCAGTTGACCTTTAACAGTTCCTACCATACCGAGGCGGCGGTGCAGTCTTTTCTGAACGGCACTTTTATGAAGGGAACGCTTTCGGATGACACAAAGGGGCGTACCTATGCGAAAGCATTTTATGAGATTGGCAGCGGCAGAAAGCTCAGTCCGATCCATCTGGCCTCCCGCGTTTACCAGGAGCAGGGGCAGGGCACATCCGGGCTGATCTCCGGCACTTATGCAGGGTATGAAGGCTATTATAATTATTTTAATGTGGGCGTCAACGGCTCCTCCACGACGGAGAAGATTGTAAAAGGTCTGGAATATGCAAAGAAGATGGGGTGGAATACCCGTTACAAATCTCTGGAGGGCGGCGCGGCTACGATTGGTAATAACTATATTCTGAAATATCAGGATACGATTTATCTGGAAAAATTTAATGTGGACAAAAACAGTCCGTACGGCGTATACAATCATCAATACATGCAGAATATACAGGCGCCTGCCAGCGAGTCTACCAGCACGAGAAAAATGTATAGTGATGCAGGCTCTTTAAACAGCGCCTTTGTGTTCAAGATCCCTGTCTACGACAATATGCCGAATGAACAGTATTATCCGACGCTGAGTCTGAGTAAGACAAGTTTGACGATGAATAAGGGTGATTCGCAGCAGCTGATCCTGTCTGCAGACGGCATCGCGCTGGACGGGAGTGAAGCGGAATGGACGAGCAGCGATTCCTCCGTGGTGAAAGTGGAGAATGGACTGATTACTGCCGTGGATAAAGGCGAGGCAGTGATCACGGCGTCCTTTCAGGAGGTGGAGGTCTCCTGTAAGGTTACGGTGAAGATTCCGCTGCAGAGTATTTCTCTGGATCAGACAGAGATCCGGCTGCGCAGACCGGATACCGTGGTAACGGATACGACGGGCTTGAGCGCAGCAGAAAAGGCGGAGAATACAGCGACTGCCGTATTACAGGTATCTTTTGATCCTGCGGATACCACGGCTGATAGAAGCATTACATGGACTTCCTCGAACGCGAAAGTGGCTACTGTCAAGGCGGATCCGGAAGATACTTCCAAAGCAGTGGTAAACGCAGTCGGTACGGGGGAGGTGACGATCACCGCCAAAGCCTCCAAGGCCGGCAATCAGACAGCGGTCTGCAAGGTATTTGTCAGTGCGCCCATTTACCGTCTGGTATTGACGAATCGGAATGCGCAGGAAACCGATCCGGAGGGGCAGACTACGCTGTTTGTAGGGCAGAGCATCAATCTGTCGGCAGAGTATTGGCCTAAGGATACTACATCTGATACCCGGGTGACCTGGAGCAGTTCGGACGAGAAGGTTGCCGTAGTGAAAAACGGTAAAGTGACAGCGGTGGGTGAAGATACGAACAAAAACATGACGGTCATCACAGCGAAGATAGCAGGCTGCGAAAAGGGGTATGAGGCGAGCTATACGGTCACGCTGGAAAGATGTACCGTTACGTTTATGAAGCCGGATGGCAAGGTGCTGGATACGGAGACACTGTCCTATGGCGGTACATTGCCTGAGGAGACGATACAGGCAAAAGAAAAATTGCTGGGGGTGCCGTCAGACAGCTTTTTTATCGGCTGGTATACGGGTAAGGACGGGACAGGCAGCAGATTTGACGAGAATACCCCGGTTCATGAAAAGAGCGTGACACTGTATCCTTATTATGTGAAACGGGAAGCAGGCTTTTATATTCTCCCTATCGGCGATCAGACCTATGCCGGCAGTGTGATCAAGCCCAAGCTGCAGGTCTATGACGGCACGATCAACACAGAAGGAGAACTACTCACGGCGGATGATAAGGAATGCTTCGCGCTTGTGGAAGGCAGGGATTATACCGTTTCCTACAAAAATAATAAAAATGTGAATCTGGACGGGAAGCCTGTGCCTACCATTACGGTCAAGGGAAAGGGCAACTACACCGGAAC
>CAMWMO010000161.1 GCA_947175305.1 uncultured Lachnospiraceae bacterium | reverse complement strand
GGCTTCTGGAGATCGACAAGGACTACGACGAGGATCTGGGCGTCGAGTTTGAGAACGGTCTGATGAGCGACTACCGTTCCTGCAGCAACAAGTGTATCTTTTGCTTTATCGATCAGATGCCGCCGGGGATGCGGGAAACCTTGTATTTTAAGGATGACGATTCCCGGCTTTCTTTTTTGCAGGGTAATTACATCACCCTGACCAACATGACCGAGCGGGATGTGGAGCGCATTGTAAAGATGCAGCTTGCTCCTATCAACATCTCGGTACATACCACGAATCCCGCGCTTCGCTGTGAGATGCTGCACAACCGCTTCGCGGGGGAAAAGCTACAGTTTCTGGATCGGTTTTACGAGGGCCATGTGGAGATGAACGGGCAGATCGTCTGCTGTAAGGGGGTAAACGACGGGGAGGAGCTTCGACGAAGCATTGAGGATCTGATGAAGTATCTGCCTTTTATGCGGAGTGTGTCGGTGGTGCCTGCGGGGATCAGCCGGTTTCGGGAGGGGCTGTATCCTATCGGGCTTTTCACGAAGGAGGAGGCCGGACAGATCGTCGATTGGATCGAGGATTACCAGAAGACTTGTTTTGACCAGTTCGGTCTACACTTTGTTCATGCCAGCGATGAGTTTTATATCCTGGCGGAGCGGGATTTTCCGGAGGAGGAGCGTTACGACGGCTACATCCAGCTGGAAAACGGTGTGGGCATGATGCGGCTTTTCAGAGAAGAGTTTGCACATGCCCTTGAGGAGGCACTCCGGAATTCGGATTATTCGAAAAAGAAGTGTAACCTGCGGAGAAAAGTGACCATCGCCACGGGCAAGCTGGCCTTTTCCACCATACAAGAGGCGGCGGAAAAAATGATGCAGGCTTACCCCGGGCTTGCCATTCATGTGATGGCCATCCGAAATGACTTTTTCGGGGAGACTATTACGGTGGCAGGGCTGGTGACGGGACAGGACCTCATCGCCCAGTTAAAGGAGGCGCGGGCGCAGGGCGCGGATCTGGGGGAGACGCTGTTGATTCCGGGCAATATGCTTCGCAGCGGAGAGCAGGTCTTTTTGGATGATGTCACGGTGTCTCAGGTAGAGCAGGCACTGGGCCTTTCGGTGACAGTGGTGGAGGCTGAAGGACAGGATTTCGTGGATGCCCTGCTCGATCCGGCATACCGCATGGACAGGGAGAATGAGGGCTTTGTGTATGTGCGGGGGTATGACAGATGAATCAATGTGAAAGGAAGAAAAGCTATGCCACAGTATACGATAAAAAAGTTGAAAAACACGGAGATCACATCTATTTATGATACCTATATGCGGCAGGATTTTCCCACCGACGAGTTGAAGCCTTTAAGCCATATACTCAAAAGCATGGAAGAGGGCTACGGTTTTTCCCTTGGGCTTTATGAGGAGGAGAGGCTTGCAGGCTACGCCGTTTTTATTCTCTGCGAGGAGACAAAGTGCGCACTGCTTGACTATTTTGCAATCCTGTCAGACAGGCGGGGAGAAGGGCTGGGACACTGTGCCTTCTCGCTTTTAGATACCTATTTTAGAGAGAATCTTCCTCAGGTGGAGGGGCTTTACATTGAATCCGAGCGGATCGCCGCCGCAGAAAAGGAAGAACAGCGGCTGACCAGAGAACGGCGGATCGCTTTTTACAGGTCCTGCGGCTGTGAGATGACGGATCTGCGGGCAGTGCTGTTCGGCGTGGACTACAGCGTTTTATATATGCGTATGGGAAATCCTGTGCAGGGGGCGTCTCTGGAAGCGCTGGATGCTCTCTACAGACGGATGTTTAAGCCGGAGCATTATTTAAGGTTTGTGAGCCTGACGGACAAGACCGATGATAGTCGCAAGAATGCTGTTGCAGATTGACTTTATAGTTCAAATATTGTATCATAAGTACCATAAAGTGTACATGCGAAAAAGGAGGAAACGCAAATGGAATTAAAAATATTAAAAGACGAAGAAAAGTTGATGAATTTTATCTTTTTCCTATTCCTTTTGGCGATTCCCATTGTGGCATTTCTTTATGTCCTCTTCTTTAACGGAGGCGGCGTAAGGGATAGCGTTGCATTGCTCATAACGCTGAGCGGCCTTATTATAAAGGCTCTTGAGAAACCGCTTGGTGCCAGGGCGAAATATCTGTATGTGTCTGCGCTGCCGGCTTTGGGTGCTGTGGTTCTTGTGTTGGGAACGCCCGGTGTATTCGGCGCGATGGTGGAGGCATATTTTTTGGTACTGTTTCTTTCGACTGCCTACTATGATCTGTCGGTGGTCAAGGTATGCGCTGCGGTGACAGTGATTGTAAATGCGGTAATGATGGTTATATTTAAGGATGCGTATCTGTGTATGGATACCGCAGCTATATGGGTTTTCGACATTCTGGTATATATCCTTGCGATTGCGGTGTCGGTCTTTATCGTAGTGAGAACTCGTTCTCTCTTTGCGACGGTTGAGCAGAAGGAGGGAGAAGTGGAAGGACTTCTGGGCAATGTCCGGAGCGCCTTTGAGGGTCTGCAGGAATCCTCTCAGTCCATCTATGATTCCTTACATAGCTTTGAACAGAGCGCATCGGAGATCGCGGCTTCCAGTCAGGAGATCGCAGGCAGTGTGGAGCAGCAGATCGGACAGGTGGAGGGCAGTATTCAGATATTCAATGATCTGGATGGCAGGATCAGCGACTCGGAGGCCCGTGTGCTGCAGACGGTTGAAAACGTGAGACAACTGGAGGAGAAGAACAACGAGGGTAAGGTGTCCATCGATGAACTCGCCAGGAAGTTCAGCGAAAATATTGAGGCTACCCAGGTGGCATCCGAGGGTATGGCGGCTCTTGCACAGAAATCCGGCTCCATCGGTGAAATCATAGACAGTATCAGTCAGATCGCAAGACAGACCAGCCTTTTGGCCTTGAATGCGGCCATTGAGGCGGCAAGGGCCGGCGAGGCCGGCAAGGGATTTGCGGTAGTTGCGGACGAGATCAACGCCCTGTCGGCACAGTCTACCATGGCGACCCAGAAGATTGACGCGATCCTGAAGGATATCATTGGCACCATTGGGGATACGAACAAGATCATTGACCGCAATACCGTGATCGTGCGGGAGTCAAATGAGAAGCTGGATGATACGGTGCAGATTTTTGATACGATGCTCCAGTTCTCCCGGCAGGTGATCGAGGAGACAGAGAAACTTCAGGGACAGCTCGGCGATATTGTGGAGAGTAAGGAAAGACTTCAGGATGCCATGCAGCAGGTGGAGGCGATATCCCAGACTTCCGTACAGAATACCACGGAGATATCTTCCTCCACGGAGGAGCAGGTGAATGGAGTCGAGGATATTTTGAACTCCATGAGTCAGGTGCAGGCGGGTATAGACCGGCTGGCACAGGTGTTAAATCAGGCATAAGCGGTTTAAAGAAAGTCTGTTCAGACAGATTTGTAGAGATAGCAAAACAGAGAGCGGCGCAAAGTTGAGATTTTGCGTCGCTTAGTCGTGTAAAAGCGAATAAAAAAGGGCAGACTGTGGGGAAACGAGGAACAGGATGAAACAAAAAAAACGGATCATAGGGCTGTTAGCCCATGTGGATGCGGGAAAGACCACGCTGGCGGAGCGCATTCTTTACGCCGCAGGAGAGATCAGAAATCTCGGACGGGTGGATCATAGAGATACCTTTTTAGATACGGACAGGCAGGAGCGGGAGCGGGGCATTACCATCTTCTCCAAGCAGGCCCGTTTTTCATGGCAGGACATGGAGGTGACCCTTCTTGACACGCCGGGACATATCGATTTTTCTGCGGAGATGGAGCGCACCTTGCAGGTACTTGACTGCGCAGTGCTTATCGTGAATGGCGCGGATGGGGTGCAGAGCCATACCCTGACGCTCTGGAAGCTGTTGGAGCGCTATCAGGTGCCTGTCTTTATTTTTGTCAATAAGATGGATCAGCCGGGAACGGACGAGAGGGCTCTGCTTGCCGGTCTGAAAAGCGAGCTGGACGAGCGGTGTGTGTCCTTTACAGATTCGGACGGAAACAGACCCGGCGATTTTTATGAGAATATTGCGGTTTGCGATGAAGCCCTTCTGGAAAAATATCTGGAGCGGACAGAAAATCTGCCGGATGGGGCGGAGACCTTATCGGGTGAGCCGCTTGTCAGAGAGCAGGAGATCGCAGACCTCATTGACCGCCGCAGACTGTTCCCCTGCCTTTTCGGATCTGCGCTCAAAGGAGATGGAGTGGAGAAACTTCTCAACCTTCTGTCCATCTATTCACCGGAGCCTCAATATAGAGAGGAATTTGGTGCAAGGGTCTTTAAGATCACCAGAGATGCCCAAGGCAGCCGTTTGACACACATCAAGGTGACCGGTGGCGGTCTTAAGGTAAAGCAGACAATAAAGACTGCAGCGGGCGAGTCGGATCAGCCGGAAGTGGAACGGGAGGAAAAGATAGACCAGATCCGTCTCTATTCCGGAGAGAAGTATACCACGGTACAGGAGATCGCGGCGGGCAGCGTCTGTGCGTTGACCGGTCCGGTCCATACCTTCTGCGGACAGGGAATCGGTGCGGAGGAGGAGACGGTTTTGCCGGTGTTGGAGCCGGTCATGACCTATCGGATCGAACTGCCCGATGACTGTGATGTGCACCATATGTATACAGAGTTATGTAAACTTGAAGAAGAGGAGCCTCAGCTGCATATCGTCTGGCAGGAGGAAAGCAGTGAGATCCGCGTGCAGCTTATGGGTGAGGTGCAGATCGAGATCCTGAAAAATCTGATTCAGGAGCGTTTCGGTGTGGCGGTAGACTTCGTTGAGGGGAGTATTCTTTATAAGGAGACCATTGCCGATGTGGTGGAGGGCGTGGGGCATTTTGAACCCCTCAGACACTACGCGGAGGTACACCTGATCTTAGAGCCGGGAGAGCGGGGCAGCGGACTTGTCTTTCGCAGTCAGTTTACCCAGGATAGGCGTGATACGAAACTTGATAATATACCCATCTACCAGCCCACGAGACAAGAGGGAATGGCG
>CAMWMO010000160.1 GCA_947175305.1 uncultured Lachnospiraceae bacterium | reverse complement strand
GAATATCTTCAGGCGTAACTCCCTTCTCCTCCATCTTCTTACGGTAGTAAGGCACATTGTCCCAGACATGGCGCACCTGCTTCACCAGGCGTTCGTTCTGCCACGCGAGAATCTGCTCTCTGTCCGCGGTTTCAATTTCTTTCTGGTAATACCTTTGTTCCATAAGTCTATTCTCCTTCTCTTTTGAGGCATTGGCTACGCGCTTTGGCCCAGTTCAAATGCCTTCTTATTCAGTTCCAGGAATTTCGGCGGTACGCTGTGCTCGATTGCATCCATCCACTCCTTTGTCGTAAAGTCAAAGTGTTTGGCAAGCCTGCCCATAAGCACCAGATTTACCGCCTTGCTGCTTCCCGCCTCCTCGGCAAGGGAAAGCGCATCAAGCGCATCCACATGGATGCCAAGTCCTCCAAGTTTCTCCTCCAGATTTTCCGGATATACTGCCGCCCCGGCGATCACCGGCATTGGATTGACTTGCTGGCTGTTGACGATGATCCTGCCGCCGGGCTTTAAATATTCCGTATAACGGGCCGCCTCCAGAAGTTCAAAGGAAAGAATACAGTCCGCCTGCCCCTTGTCTATAATGGGGGAACACACCCTGTCTCCCCAGCGGACGTAGGTGACAACACTGCCGCCACGCTGGCTCATGCCATGCACCTCGCTCACCTTCACATCAAACCCTTTTGTGAGAAGCAAGCGTCCTAAAAGTTTACTCGCAAGCAGGGTTCCCTGTCCGCCTACACCCACGATCATGATATTTTTTGTTTCCATCTCCACTTTACCTCGCATCTCCTATCCGTGTCTTGTATGATATCGTCATTTCTCTGCACCCAGTGCACCAAACTTACACAACTGCTCACAGACCCCGCATCCCACACAGAGAGTCGCGTCAATCACTGCCTTGCCGTCCACCATACTGATGGCTGGACAGCCGATGTTCATACATGCCTTACAGCCCTTACACTTCTCCGGATCAGAACAGATTGGCCCGGGATGCTTCACATATTTCAGTAATGCGCAGGGACGACGAGAGATAATAACGGAGGGCTCATTTGCCGCAAGTTCCTCCTGAATCACTGTCTGGCAGGCTTCCATATCATAGGGATCTACCACCCGCACCCGATTGATTCCCACAGCGCGGCACAAGCTCTCCAGATCGATCTTTGTGCAGGGATCTCCTTTCAGGTTATACCCTGTAGTGGGGTTTTGCTGATGCCCCGTCATACCTGTAATGGAATTATCCAGTATGATCACCGTGGCGTTTGACTCATTGTATGCAATATTGATCAGACCCGTAACGCCGGAATGTATGAAGGTGGAATCGCCGATAACCGCCACAGTTCTTCCGGCACTCTCCTCACCGCCCGCCTTGACGAAGCCGTGAAGTCCCGAAACGGAAGCACCCATACAGACTGTGGTGTCGATTGCATTAAGAGGCGCAACCGCACCCAATGTATAACACCCGATATCTCCGAGCACTGTAAGCTTTAATTTTTTTAACACATAGAAGATGCTGCGATGGGGACAGCCCGCACACATCACCGGCGGCCTCGCAGGAATATCCTCTGAAAGGACGGGCCCCGTCTGTACTGCTTCCCCCAGCTTCTCCTTCACCAGATTCTGGCTCAGCTCGCCAATCTCTGTAAACAGTTCTTTCCCTGATACCGTAAGCCCCAGGTTTCTACAATGGCTCTCGACAAAGCCATCCAGTTCTTCCACCACCACAAGCTTATCAACGGAAGCAGCAAAGTCCTTTATCTTCTGCTCCGGCATCGGCCAGATCATCCCCAGCTTCAAAACCGGATAAGTATCTCCAAAAGCTTCCTTCACATACTGATAGCAGGTAGATGAGGTAACAATGCCGCAGCTTTTATCCGTTCCCGGCTCCACCCGGTTGATATCCGCTGTCTCCGCCCATGCCGTCAGCGCTTTGGTGCGCGCCTCCACTTCCGGATGACGTCTCTTTGCATTGGCCGGCATCATAATATATTTCGCAGGATTTTTCTCATATGTCTTCTGCTCCGGCAGCACCCGCTCCCCGGTCTCCACAACACTCTGGGAATGGCTGACACGGGTACACATCTTGATAAGAACCGCCGTATCATACTCCTCGGAAAGCTCATAGGCCAGCTTTGCAAAAGCCAGCGCCTCCGCAGAATCGGAGGGCTCCAGCATAGGAATCTTCGCCGCCTGCGCATAATGCCTGGAATCCTGTTCATTCTGAGAACTGTGCATGCCGGCATCATCAGCTACACCGATCAGAAGTCCCGCATTTACTCCGGTATAGGAAATGGTAAAAAGCGGGTCCGCCGCCACATTCAAACCCACATGCTTCATGGCACAAAAACTCCGCTTTCCCGCCAGGGAAGCGCCAAGCGCGGCCTCAAGAGCTACCTTCTCGTTGGGCGCCCACTCCGCATACACCTCCTCGTATTTCGCCACAGACTCGGTAATCTCCGTGCTGGGCGTTCCGGGATAGCTGGATACAAAGCAGCAGCCCGCCTCATAGAGCCCTCTGGCAACCGCCTCGTTGCCAAGCATTAAAGTTTTCATATATTCTTTTCCTCCTTATGACTGATCGCCGATGGAATCTGTCACGGAAACCGTCACTTTCTTCTCGTAGCAAGAGAAAACATGCTCTAAAGTCTTTTCTTCCGGTGCTTTTGTAAACATGCTCACCACAGGTACGATCACAAGTCCAGCCAGCATACAGAATGCGCCGGCATTGATCGGAGACTGCAGATAAGTGGGAAAGCTTGCCCGGAAAAAGATATTGGCAAGCATCACGATCGTCGAGAACAAAAAGCTCACCCAGCAGGCAGCCTTAGTCGTCCGCTTCCAATACAATCCATAGAGGAAGGGCGCCAGAAAAGCACCGGCTAATGCACCCCAGCTCACACCCATGAGCTGTGCGATAAAGGTGACATTGGAGCGGTACTGGATCAATGCGATCACCACAGATATCGCAATAAACACCACCAGCAGGGCCCGCATCCATTTGACCTGTTTCTTCTCATCCATCTCTTTAATAATAGTACCTTTAATAAAGTCCAGCGTCAAGGTGGAACTGGATGCCAATACCAGGGAAGAAAGAGTGGACATGGAGGCGGAGAGCACCAGAATGACCACCACCGCGATCAGAATCGTGGGAAGTCCCGACAGCATAGTCGGTACCACCGAGTCATAGCCGTTCGCCGCAATATCGATCCTGTCACTGAAAAGTCTGCCGAAACCGCCTAAAAAGTAACAGCCGCCGGAGACAATGGTTGCAAATACAGTGGAGATCACCATACCTTTGTTGATAGCGCTCTCGCTCTTGATCGCATAAAACTTCTGCACCATCTGCGGCAGCCCCCAGGTTCCCAGACTGGTGAGGATCACCACCCCGAGAAGTCCTGCCGGGTCAGGACCAAAGAAGGAATTGAACACACCCGGTGCCGCGGAAACCGACTCGTCACTCACCGCCGCCAACTTATCGAGCGCCGCAAGGAAACCGCCTTGACTGTTTAACACCGCGAAAATCACGGCCAGAATGCCGAAAATCATAATAATACCCTGAATAAAGTCATTGATGGCAGTCGCCATATAGCCTCCGGCAATGACGTAAATACCGGTGAGCACTGCCATAACAACCACGCACACGCTGTAGTCAATATCAAAAGCCATGCCGAAAAGGCGGCTCAATCCATTGTAGAGACTGGCCGTATAAGGGATCAGGAAGATAAATATGATCGCCGAAGCAGCCAGCTTTAAGGGTTTGCTCTCAAAACGCTGTCCGAAAAATTCAGGCATGGTAGCGCTGTTCAAGTGCTGCGTCATGATACGGGTACGACGTCCCAGCACCGCCCATGCAAGAAGGGAACCGATAAACGCATTCCCCAAGCCTGCCCAGGTGGCGGCGATACCATATTTCCATCCAAACTGCCCCGCATAACCCACGAAGACCACCGCTGAGAAATAACTGGTACCGTAGGCAAAAGCAGTAAGCCAGGGACCTACACTTCTGCCGCCCAGCACAAAACCGTTTACATCAGTGGCGTGACGGCGGCAGTAAAGCCCGATGCCGATCATAACACCGAAAAAGATTATAAGCATCAAAAGTTTGATAAAAAGATCCATGATTTTTCTCCTTTTAGTTTTTAATCTGTGCTTCCACAAGACTTCCGTGACAATACCGCTCTCTTAAGACCGGCTTCTCGATCTTACCCGTAGGATTTCTGGGCACGTCCTCAAAAATGATCTTCCGGGGCCGCTTATATCTGGGCAGCTCCGCGCAAAACTCCATGATCTCCTCCTCCGT
This sequence comes from uncultured Lachnospiraceae bacterium, assembly GCA_947175305.1. Classification (GTDB taxonomy): domain Bacteria; phylum Bacillota; class Clostridia; order Lachnospirales; family Lachnospiraceae; genus UBA3282. The sequence goes on along the minus strand of CAMWMO010000160.1, from coordinate 734 downwards.
GCAGGATACGCCCTCCTTCAACTCTATGATCGCCGCCGCGATCTCGCCAAGCCTCGCGTCCGGCAGACCGATCACTGCCACATCCTTGATCTTGTCATTCCTTCTCAGAAAATCTTCGATCTGCACCGGATAGAGATTCTCTCCTCCGGAGATGATAACGTCCTTCTTCCGATCCACCAGATAAATAAAGCCATCCTCATCCATACGCGCCATATCTCCGGTGTAGAGCCATCTATCCTTCAAGACCTCGTCCGTGGCCTCGGGATTCTTGTAGTAACAGAGCATAACACCAGGCCCGTGGACGATAAGCTCGCCCACTTCTCCCTGTGCCACTTCTGCGCCCTGTTCATCCACGATCTTTGCTTCCCAGTGGTAGCCCGGCTTCCCGATAGCTCCCACCTTATGTATGTTCTCCACACCCAGATGCACACAGCCGGGTCCAATGGATTCGCTCAGGCCATAATTGGTATCGTACTGATGATGCGGGAAAACCTTTTTCCAACGCTGGATCAGACTGGGCGGAACAGGCTGCGCCCCGATATGCATCAGTCTCCACTGCTCCAGCAGATAATGCTCCATGTCCACCTTCCCGGAGTCAATAGCGTCCAGAAGATCCTGCGCCCAGGGCACCAACAGCCACACGATAGTACATTTTTCCTCCGTGACAGCTCTTAAGATCCACTCCGGGCTCACACCTCTGAGAAGCACCGCCTTGCTGGCCGATAACAGAGAAC
>CAMWMO010000159.1 GCA_947175305.1 uncultured Lachnospiraceae bacterium | reverse complement strand
GCAAATCGGTATTGATAGGGCGGTATAAGACGGGTGCGGTAAAATATGGTCTGAGCCACTGCCTGATCGGCAAGCAGCCCTATATGGATGCAATCTGCGAGACAGATGTCCCCAAACTTTATGTGCTCTTTTCCGGTCCTGTGCCTCCTAATCCCAGCGAGCTTCTGGGAAGCCGGAAATTTACGGAAATGTTAAATGTGGTGAAAAGACCTTTCGTCTATATCGTTGTGGACACCCCGCCGTTGGGAAGCGTGATAGACGCGGCGGTGGTGGCAAAAAACTGCGACGGTGCCGTGTTGGTAGTGGAAAGCAATTCCGTCAGCTACCGTTTTGTCCAGAAAGTGAAGGATCAGCTGGATAAGACCGGAAGCCGCATTCTGGGTGTTGTCCTGAATAAGGTGGACATGAGCGGCAAGGGATATTACGGGCATTATGGGAAATATTATGGCAAATATTACGGGAAGTATTATGGCGAGTATGGAGAAGATCCTGAGTCTTTAGAGAAGAAGGAGAAAGAAGAAAAACTGCGTCAGGAGCTTCAGAAGGAGTTCCATGAAAGTCAAAAACGTGAAGAACAGGACAGGAAAGAGCAGGAAAAGAAAGAGCTGAGACAGCTCAGAAAAGAAAGGGCAAGGCAGACCCTCAGAAAGACTGCAAAACGCCTTCTCGTGGCGGCGGCCACTATTTTGCTCATATGCGGACTGCTTCTGGGTGGCCTGGAAACCGTCAAGGCGATGGGAAAAAGGCATCTGGCGAGCACCTCTGACAGTGAGAGACCGCAGTTGCAGCCCGTGATAGGCGGAGGCGAACTGCTGAAAGAGGAAGAGGACAGATGGCAGAACGGGTGGGTAAAATATCAGGATACCATTTATCAATATAATCAGGATATCTTTACCTTTCTCATCATGGGCATTGACAAGAACAGCGACGCGGTTGCAGTAAAAGAGGGAACAGAGGGCGGACAGGCGGACGCGCTGTTTCTGACCGTGATGAATCCGAAAGATAAGAGTATTAAGATCATCGGCATCAATCGCAATACGATGACAGATATAGATTTCTATAACAACGACGGCGCCTATATCGCCACGGCAGAAGCCCAGATCGCGGTGCAGCACGGCTTCGGTGACGGGATGGAAAAGAGCTGTGAATATCAAAAGAAAGCGGTAGAAAAGTTGTTTTACCAACTGCCTATACATGGTTATGCCGCCGTCAATATGAGCGCCATTCCAGCGATCAACGATTCGGTGGGAGGTGTGGACGTGAAGGTGCTGGAGGATTTGACCAAGGCGGACGCAGATCTTGTGAAAGACAGCTATGTGCATCTGAGTGGAGAAAGCGCCCTGACGTACGTGAGGTACAGGGATACCGATGTTTTTGGTTCGGCGGATATGCGGCTGGCCAGACAACAACAGTACTTGACTAATTTAGTCAACGCGGCCAAGCAGGGGGCAAAAGGAAATGTTTCCACAGCTCTGGATCTGTATCGGACCATATCGCCCCAGATGGTTACGGATATCTCTTTAGATAAGACTGCTTATCTGACATCGATTTTATCGGACTATACTTTCGATGAAGAGAATTTTTATCTACTGGAGGGCGAAACTGTCAGGGGAGAAGAATTTGAGGAATTTTATCCGGATGAAAATGCTTTATATGAGCTTATTCTGAATGTGTTTTATGAGAAAGTGGAGTAGGAAGTTACTTCGGAATAGAGGGGAATATGCGGGGAAAGGCTATAAAATGGGGTGTTTTGGTTTATCTGTTCTTAGTAGCTGCGGCACTCGGCGCGTGCGGAACTGATAAAGAGGAACACAGGGAAGAAATGACAGAAGAAACAACGGAGGAAATAACGGAAGAGACGACGAATGCGTCAGTCGATTTTGATGAATTAAGAGAGATAAATCCTGATATCTTTGCATGGCTTTCCATTCCCGGTACAGAGATCGACTATCCTGTTTTACAGAGCGTACAGTCGGATACCTTTTATGAGAGCCACAATGCAGAGGGGAAAGAGGACGATACAGGGGCAATCTATATAGAGTTGGCTAACCTGACGAGTATGTGCGACTTTAACACCGTACTGCATGGAAGGGCAGGAGAGAAGGGGGACGGCCTGTTTGCTGATCTGTATCGGTTTGCGGACCCGGTTTTTTTTGAGAACCATGAGTATGCCTATCTGTATCTGGACGGCAATGTTCTGACCTATGAGATTTTTGCTGCCTATGAAAGAGAGAACACGAGCCTGATCCGTACCTATGATTTCACATATCTGTCCGGCTGTCAGCAGTTTTTGGATGATCTGTATGGGACCAGAGACATGACAATGAATTTGCGCAAAGGCTGGGAGGGCGTTGGCGTATATAACTATGTGATTACACTCACGACGCAGAGAGAAGAAAATGCTGAGAAGCAGTTCGTAGTGCTCGCAGTATTGGTGCAGGATGAGGCAGGAACAATAAACAGAGTAGTTACCGAATAGAGAGAATAAAAAGTTATTTGCGTTTTCTTAAACGTAAATATAAACCACACTTAGAATATGAAAGGAGGGTTTCCAATGAAAAAGTTTTTAGCGCTTGTACTGGCAGGAACCATGCTGGTTACCGTGCCTGTCATGGCGGCGGAAGAAACGACGAAAGCGGCGACGGCGGCAGAGGATGACAACGCCACTGAAGAAAATAAAACAACCGAAGGGGCTAAGAGTTCGACTGCATCTAACACAAAGCCGAAGGAAAAAAAGAGAGAAGAGCCTGCGGCACCTGCTCCGGCAGTTGAGGCGTCTTCTGTACCGGCAGCCGTAGCGCAGGCTGCAGCAGCGGAAGGAAAATCTGTAGGCGAGTATCTGAACAATGCACTCGTAACGATTCCGGGACTTGATAATGCAGTACCGATCGGACAGGGTGGACATGTTATCATCAATGGCGCTCCCAGCAATCAGGTATTCTCGTTGTTAAAGCCGGCGCTTACAGATGTTAGTTCTGCCAAGACATTTGCGGCATCTCTGGGCGGCAGTGTGTTGACTGTTACGCGTGTTAAGGCATCTGTATCAGGATTCAGAACCGCGCAGGTGAATTTCTATATGAAAGGCATCAGAACGGGGCAGAATATTAAAGTGTTCCAGATCGTCAACGGACGATGGCTGGAAGTTGATGTAACCGAAATCAGGGATGATCATGTTGTAGTTGAGATGACATCTCTGGGAACTTTGGCATTTATTGCAATGCCGAGTAAGTAATTTGAGAGTTCATATTGGAAGCATTGATATATTTCTATACAAGTGTGGGGTTATGCGTACTGCCGCGTAGAGCGGCGGTACGTGTGACAATTTTTGAGAGGATAAGTGGAATGCGGGAGAACATTGTGTTAGATGCTATAGAAAGACCGATATTCCCGATGGCGGAAGCAGGCTATAGCAGACATAACATGAATGAAATATACCGGAGTAAAAGCGCGGTTTACAAACAGATCAAAAGACTGATGGATGTACTGCTGTCAACAGTGGCATTGATCGTTCTCTTACCAGTGTTTCTTGTGACTGCCATAGCCATTAAGTGTGAGGATAACGGACCGATTTTCTTTGCGCAACAGCGGGCAGGAAAAGATATGAAGCCTTTTTATATGTATAAGTTTCGCAGCATGTATGTTAATGCGGAGGAACGAATGAATGAGATGATGAAGGATAACGAGCAGACAGGTCATGCATTTAAAATAAAAAATGATCCAAGGATTACGAAAATAGGTAAAGTGATAAGGCGTTTATCTATAGATGAATTACCGCAGCTTATCAATATTATTAAGGGCGATATGAGTATCGTAGGACCGAGGCCGATCCTGATGTTTCAGATGGAGGAGTGCAGCCCATATGAACGGCAGAGGCTTGTGGTGCAACCGGGGCTTACATGCTATTGGCAGATTGGCGGCAGAGCCGGCATTAAATGGGAAGAATGGGTGGAGCTGGATCTGGACTACATAGAGAATATGAGTTTGTGGACGGATATCAAGATGATCGCTAAGACGATTCCAGCGGTTTTGTGCGGGGATGGGGCGTATTAGTAGTAGGAAATACAAAAGAACCTTGACAATTACATACCTTATATCGAGAGGATGGAGAAAACGTTAAAACGTTTATAAAATTTTGCAAATTCTATTGACAAGCCGTTTTTCGACTCCTATAATAGGTTCATGAAGAATCAAAATTCTTCTATGTGAAATTCTCAATTCCGTTCGATTCGGAATGATAGACCGGCATATCCGGTTCCGGCGGTTCAGCCATATTTCACACCGATAACAATAAATATGGCGGGTGCGTTGACGGATAGGGAGGTCGATGGGCATGAAGCCGGAAAGAGGGATATGGGAAGACAGGATACGAAAGACAGGCCGTTCTTTTCTGATGAGGAACGGTTTGCAGAACTCATCAACCGGAATGTATACCGTGGGGAGAAAATCCTTCTTCCGGAAAATCTGACATTGCTTAGGCGTGTGTATCCTTCCTTGTCCGGAATATCCGGAGAAAAAGAAAGAGACGTCGTTATGAAAGACCGGAAACTGAATATCTGTTATGGTTTAGAAATAGAGACAGAATCAGATTACAGTATGCCGGAGCGGGTAATGGTATACGATGCATGCGAGTATGAGTATCAGATAAGGGAGATACATAAGCGGCACATGAGCGACGGAGATTATGACAGTTACCGCGAGAAAAAGAGCAGAATGAAAGAAGCTGACTTTCTTCTCCCAATGATCACAACTGTATTGTATCTGGGAGAAGGACACTGGGAAGCCCGTTATAAGCTTTCGCAGATGTTCTGGCATTCGGCGGAAGAAAGAGCCTTAGTGGGATTTCAGGACTATAGTTTTCCTTTGATAGAGGCGGATTTTGTGAAGCCGGAGGATTATCAAACAGACTTAAGAGATTTTTTCCAGGCGATGCAGTGCAGACGGGATAAGAAACGTTTGATAAAGTTACTTCAAACGGAGCGATTCCGATACCTTGACAGACAAACGGAGCAGGTAATTGCAGTGCATCTGAATATGAA
>CAMWMO010000158.1 GCA_947175305.1 uncultured Lachnospiraceae bacterium | reverse complement strand
CACAAATCCGCCCTCTACCGTTACTTTTGCCCCTTTCGCAATATCGATGGAATTACGTAGTTTATCTACATTTGTTTTTTCCGCTAAATTAAGAGGTTTTCCCATTCCTGCCATCAAATCTTCGCGGGAAATAACCCTGATCGAAGTTCTATTACACATGAATTTACATAGTTCTGCTCTGTTTTCTACATTTGTAACTTTTTTTGATGTAAGCAGACCTGTATACGGGTTTATGCACCCTAAATTTTTAATATCCATTTTTTAATCCTCCGCTAAATTACTTAACAATGCTGTATAAAATTTCTTTTCATTTTCCACAAACTGTACATTCCACTCCGGCACCTCGCTCAACGGGTTCTGAAGCCGATCTACAATCTTTTTCACTGCCTCGATGTTGCTTTCCAAGTCACTGCCAAATATATCATCATTCCCGCCTGTCGCGAAATCCTGCTCCATAGCAAGCTGTGATAATGTACTTGAAAATCCCTGTGGAAATGGGTTTACGCCTGTTTCTTCAAGCGTTTTCTGCCATGCCGTTTTCAGCGTTTCCGTAGTATTTTCCAGATAATAACTGCTTATGTAGGCTATCTGGTTTCTTGTCTTTTCATCCGCAAAGGTATATGTCCTGTTATTGGCTTTCAGTATTTCGTAGGCGGCTTTCGCCTCGCTGTTTGCCTGGGATTCATACCAGCCATTCTCATTCCTGCTATACTTCATGCCGTTGACAGTAAAATCCTTTGATGTATCTATGCCAAGATATCCCATTACATCAGAAACGCCCTCAGTCCATCTGGCATACTCTTCCCTCGAATATGCTACAGTGTTCATAACGCCACAGGCATTGTGTAAAAGCGTAGTCAGTGAATCCGCCATCCTTTGCGCTTTCAGATATGATTCTGTGTCATAAGGATTATCTCCTCCGGAAACCTCCACGCCCTGCGGCTTTACTGTCAGTATGTGTCCGCCGTTAACGGCTATGCGCATACCGGAGGCAATATTGATTGAATTGCTCTGCCTGTTCAGAGAAGACCTTTCGGCCAGCTTGATTGGCGTCCTTAACACCTGTACCAAATTCTCCACAGGATTTAACAGATTCTGCATCGAACCGTTGAAGGCTTCTCTGTTTTTTATTGCTGCATTTTTTACATTTGATGTGAGCTGCCTGGTATTCGGATTGACATAGCATGATTGATTGTTTGAAATCTCCATTCTTTTCTCCCTCTCTGCATCCCCTCTGTTGGTCAGAATCGTCTTCCACCGCTAATAATAATACGAACCAGCCCTCAAAAAAGTTTCGTTTCTCCCATCTTTTATTTTTCATCATAAAGAGCAGGGTTAATACCCTGCCCTTGACTTATCACCTATTGTTCTTTCATATCTCTCCGCCACGTCTACGAGGAAAAATAATTTCGGTCGATGTAAACATATCATCCACTGAAATATGGATGTGCCCACTGCTGTCTATTGCATATTCATTGCCATAAATGGAAAATGTGTCCTCTTCTTTTTAGCCGGCCGCTATCCAGTTCATGTGATTCCACCGTTCAATGTTCTTATCATCTTGTCTTCCCCCTAATCATGATTTCAAAATGCTGGCTTCATATCTCTCCATTGCCCTGATTGCACTTCGTTTTCTTGAAAAAGCACTCTTTCCCTGCAAACTCTCCTGTATTTCTTTCTCTTCCTTCCCGCCTTGAAGCTGTCCTCTGATCAGCGCTTTTCTGGCCTGCTTTTCTTCAAACTGCTCCCGCAAATATTTTCTCTTTTCATAGTGATTTTGCAGTAGGGCTTTTTTCTTTGCCCTCTTCTCTATCTTTTCATCCTGATTGCGGTTGCCCGACGATGAATGACTGTTGGTAACATACATATTAGGACTCATCCCAGCAGTACCGTCTTCATAAAATACCCATTCTTCATTTTTTACATCTGCTCCTAAAGCGTTCCATGATGCTATCAAATTTTTATGACAATCAGGTAAAATTTCCAAATTCTTTTCCAGCAGTTCGGCTTTTTCAGGATCTCTTATACATTTTTCCAAATACGCTGGTGATATTGTCACTTTATAATTAGAAGCCGTTAAACAAGGATACTTATCTTTTAGGTATGCATAATACTCTGATGCATTCGTGTATTTTTTCTCTGCTGCCTGCTCCGCTTCCTGTTTCTCCGTTACTTCCTTTTTTGAGGAAGTGTACCTGCTTTCATAAATATTCCCATAAGCGCTGCTTAATCCCGTTACTGCCATAATTTTCGCCCTCCATCTCATTCAAGTAAGTTTATAACACCAAACAGCCTGCGAAGTATGCTGTCTGTTGTATTTTTCGCCAATCTGCGCAAAATCTTCATAGGTTTGGAGCGAACGGTTCCATTTTGGGCGCGAATAGTTCCATTTCTCATAGAACTTGACAAACACCTGAACCATCCTTATAATTGAACTATCGTTCAAATATGGGGGATGCAATGGCTCAGGTATTAAAGGATGTGATAAGAGAAAATATCCTAAAAGCCGCTCTGCAGGAGTTTTTTGATAAAGGCTATCAATCTGCTGCCATGCGGAATATTGCAGCACAGGCCAAAATACCCACTGGCCTCATTTATTCTTATTACAAAAATAAGGATGCCCTCTTTGATGCTGTTCTCCGTCCTGTTTTATATGACTGGGAGCGGGTATTGACCGCTGGTGGGGAAAATAAAAGCAGGCATACGGGCAGTGAGATCTATGGACTCAGCAAGGCGGAAACCGAATGCATATTAAATCTCTTTGACCATCGGCAGGAATTTATCATCCTAATCGATAAGAGCGGCGGTACAAAATATGAGAATGAGAAAGAACGCTTTATCAAGGACATAGAGGAGCATTTGAATGAGCATTGTAGCGATGATACTGATGATGCGCTATTTTCACACATTATTGCAAATAACTTTGTAGACGGGCTGATGCAGATCATGTATCATTACAAGGGAAAGGAATGGGCGGTTATGATACTACATAAATTATCGAAAATGTATTTGTCGGGGATTGGTCTTTAGGCCAGTTCCTTTTTTTATTGAACAATATTGAATTTATGTTCAGTTTTGAAGGGAGAGATTTGAAATGATGTCGCTATTTGTACAACTGTTTATCAACAATAAGGAAGATGTTTCCAATCCAAGTGTAAAGAAAGCCTACGCCACTTTATCCAGCGTTGTCGGTATCCTGTTAAATCTGTTTTTATGCATGGCAAAAATAACGGTTGGGCTATTAAGCCACTCTGTTGCTATCTCGGCAGATGGGTTTAATAACCTGTCAGATGCCGGAACCAGTCTGGTTTCACTTCTGGGCTTTAAAGCTGCGGGATATGGCGGAGGCAGTACACATCCATTCGGACACGGACGGATTGAATGGATCATGGGAATCTTTGCTTCCGTCGCTGTCCTGCTTATGGGAATAAAACTGGCAGGGACTTCGGCTCATGCGGTAACAGACCCGCATGTGCCGACGATCAGCGCCGCTGCGGTAATCGTACTGATACTTTCCATTCTGGTTAAGGTCTATATGTATTGCTACAATAAACGGTTTGCAGCGATCACCGATTCAGAAACGCTGAAAGCAACTGCTGCAGACTGTATCGGTGACGCGATTGCCACTGCCACAGTTTTGGCTTCAACTGCCATTACTTATACCACACATTTTGCGGTTGACGGTTATTGTGGCGTACTCGTGTCAGTATTCATTATTTTTGCGGGTGTGAAAAGTTTGTGGGAAGTATTGGGCCGTATCATGGGGAAATCTGCGGACGCAGACACAAAAAACACCATCCTGCAGACAGCCGGATCGTATCCTGAAATCGTTTCAGTCCATGACCTGATGCTGCATGATTACGGCTTTGGGTACTTTGTAGTCTCCATGCGCATTGAAGGATACAGAAAAGACAGCGGGAAACTCTACACCGCAGCCCACCAGATATCCTTTGAGCTGTACCGGAAGTTCCATTGTGACTGCTTTATACAGATTGATTATCTTCTGCAAGATGAAGCACTTACCCATACCATTACAGAACAAATATACTCTGTCCTGAAAAAATACAGTGATGAAATTCGGGTGGACAATTTCCGGCTCATAGAAAACGGTTCCGGCTTTAGCGCAGCCTTTGACATGGTATATCCTGCCGGACTGCAAAAAAGAGAAGATGAAATCCGTAACAGCATAGCTGAAAAAGTTAGGTCTAATAATCCAGATTGCCATCTCACCATCAAAGGTATTATACGGCGTGAGCGTCTAAGCCTGAACCGATAATAGAGTATATTCAAATTTAAGGAGGTAACTTGCCTTGGAATTAGGAAAATCCAAAGAAGATTATCTGAAGGCAATTTTCATCTTACAGACAAAATCAGGTAATGTTCATTCAGTAAATGTCGCAGAATACATGGGCGTTTCAAAAGCGAGCGTTTCTGTCGCCATGAAACAATTACGTGACAAAAATTATATAACGATGGATACTAGCAGCGGGCTGCATCTTACCCCCAAAGGGCAGACGTTAGCATCACAGCTCTACGAAAGATACCTCTTTTTTACCAGGCTATTATCCCAAATAGGTGTTCCTCTCGAAATAGCCAAAAAAGATGCCTGCTCTATCGAACACGTTATAAGTAATGAAAGCTATGAAAGGCTTAAAATAGTTCACTCATCCCAAAGACTTTAGCTTCCTGCGATATTCTCCCATCTCCTCCTCGCTTACCGTGTCTATGATATACTGCAGCTCGCTGACCACGGAATCCCTCTCCTTCGGCAGATAGGCAGTGACCGGGTAAAAATTTGAACTGGAATTGGCAAACAGGTGCGTCCTTATCTGCAGGTTCTGGATAAACACCTGCAGCTCCCGCAGGCGCTCCTTCTCCCCGGCGGGGACAAACCTGCCCTCCTGCTCCATACAGTATAACTCTGTATCCGAGAACAGCGTAAGGGAATCCACCGAGATAAAATAAGGGTTTAGCCGGCTGAACAGCTTTGCGCTGTTTACCGCGTTATGGTATCCCCTGCCCTTCCCCGCAAGCCCGGTCATGTAGACGAAATAATATTCAATCC
>CAMWMO010000157.1 GCA_947175305.1 uncultured Lachnospiraceae bacterium | reverse complement strand
CACATGTTCTGGGGCTGCGGTCTCTGGCTTTTGCTTCTGTCAGCCGATTCTTTGCGTATCCCTGCTTTTTTATCAACGATGCAAACGCGGGAGCCTATGCGGAGGGGAGCCGCCTGGAAAGCACGGAAAGCTTTTTTTATCTCTCCCTGAGTAATACGGTGGGCGGTGCCCTTTTTGGGGACGGCAGGCTGGAACAGGGAAAGCACTTTCGCTGCGGAGAGGTAGGGCATATGACGGTCGTCCCGGAGGGAGAGGTGTGCTATTGCGGGAAGAAGGGGTGTCTGGACGCGTACTGCAGTGCAAAGCGTTTGGCAGATCTTGCAGACGGCAACCTGGATGCCTTTTTTGAGAGACTGCGGCGGAAGGATGCCGATGCCGTGAAGCTGTGGGATGATTACATGACATATCTGTCACTTGCAGTAAACAATATTCATATGCTTTTGGACTGCGACATTATTCTGGGCGGCTACGTGGGAAGCTGTCTGGAGGAACACATGCAGGAGATCCGTGACAGAGTATCCCGCAGGAATACTTTTGAGGAGGGTGCCGGATTTGTCAGGAGTTGTCATTACAAAGAAGGGACAGCGGCACTGGGGGCGGCCTTTCATGTGATCGATGATTTTGTCGCCCGGGTATGAGGAGCAGTAAGGAATAAGGCGGCAGTGATAGTACAGAGCGGTTGAGGTTTGAGAGATTTCAGAGATGAGATCTCTTTTTTTGTAGTTTTTTAATAAAAACGGATGTTTCAAACTGGCGAATTGTAACGAAAAGGCTTTAATGGTGCGGAATTACATTGACAAACCCTATACTCAGACTTATTATAAATACATAATAAAACTATTTAATAAAGTATTTTATAAATTAAAAAGAAAAGAGGAGGATAACGTCATGGAAGGGAAAATGAAAACTGCAGTTATGCTGGGCATCGGAAAAATGGGATTTGAGGAGCGGGATATTCCCAAGGCAAAGGATAATGAGGTTCTTGTAAAGTTGGAGTATGTTGGTATCTGCGGCAGCGATCTCCACTATTATGAGACGGGTGCGATCGGGGATTATGTGGTGAATCCGCCTTTTGTTCTGGGGCACGAGCCGGGCGGAACAGTGGTAGAGGTCGGAAAAGATGTAAAACATCTGAAAGTCGGGGACAGAGTGGCCTTGGAGCCGGGAAAGACCTGCGGACACTGCGAGTTCTGTAAGACCGGTCGCTATAATCTCTGTCCGGATGTGGTGTTCTTTGCAACGCCTCCGATAGATGGTGTATTTCAAGAGTATGTTGCTCACGAAGCTGATCTGTGTTTCAAACTTCCGGACAATGTGAGCACTATGGAGGGCGCATTGATTGAGCCGCTGGCGGTGGGATTCCACGCGGCTATGCAGGGCGGCGCACAGGCCGGACAGACGGCGGTGGTCATGGGTGCGGGCTGTATCGGTCTGGTGACGATGATGGCATTAAAGGCTATGGGTGTCTCCAAGGTATATGTGGTAGATATTATGGAAAAACGCCTGCAGAAAGCGATGGAACTGGGAGCGGACGGTGTAATCAATGGTGCGCAGACGGATGCGGTGGAGGAGGTCAGGAAACTGACTGACGGAAAGGGCTGTGATCTGGCGGTTGAGACGGCGGGGACACAGATCACGACCGTGCAGACGATTCACATGACGAAAAAGGGCGCGACGATCGTGCTGGTGGGATACAGTAAGAGCGGCGAGATGACTCTGCCGATGAGTCTGGCTTTGGATAAGGAACTTACCTTCAAGACCGTGTTCCGCTACCGCCATATTTATCCTATGGCCATTGAAGCTGTTGCATCCGGAAAGGTTAATTTAAAGGGAATCGTGACAGATGTGTTTGATCTGGACGAGGCGCAGAAAGCAATGGATTACAGCGTGAATAATAAAGCGGATATTGTGAAAGCGGTGATCCGCATCGCGAAGGAGCAGTAAAGGCATTAAACGGGGCAGGTTATCGGGAGAGAGGAGATTTCTTATGGAGCAGAAAGATACAAATATAAAGGTGCCGCTTATCAGTAAGATAGCTTATGGCATGGGAGATGTGGGCTGTAATTTCAGTTGGATGTTTGTGGGGAATTTTTTGATGATATTTTATACCGATGTTTTCGGAATCGGTATGGGAGCCGTGGCAGGGCTGATGCTCTTCTCACGCTTCTGGGATGCCATCAACGATCCGGTCATCGGCGGATTGACGGATAAGACGCATTCGCGCTGGGGGCGATACCGCCCATGGCTATTGATCGCGGCGCCGCTGACAGCTTTTGTGCTGATGCTTACTTTCTGGGCGCATCCGAACTGGCCGTCCACGGCGAAAATCGTCTATATGGCGGTGACTTACTGTATTCTGGTGCTTGGCTACACCTGTGTCAATATCCCGTATGGAACGCTGTGTGGGGCGATGACGCAGAACATAGAGGAGAGAGCGAAGATCAATACCTTTCGTTCGGTCAGCGCCATGATCGCCATCGGCATTATCAATATTATAACTGTTCCGCTGATCGCGGCTCTGGGCAATGGAAATGACAAGAGAGGCTACCTGCTCATCGCTGTTTTGTACGGCTGTATTTTTGCAGCGTGCCATATTTTCTGTTTTGCGAAGACAAAGGAAGTGGTGGAGATCCCGGAAAAGGAAAAGACTTCCTTGAAGACACAATTAACCTCGGTGGCGAAAAATAAACCGTACATGATCGCGGTTGCGGGACAGTTTCTCTTCGGTGTGACGCTGTACGGCAGAAATGCGGATGCACTTTACTACTTTACCTATGTGGAGGGGAATAACGCGCTGTTCAGTACCTATTCACTGGTTATCATCATCCCCTCCATTATAGGCGCAGCGTGCTTTCCGCTGGTATTTAAATTGACTAATAACAAAGGACGCTCGGCATCAATTTTTGCTCTGCTTACGGGAATCAGCATGTTCTGTATGTATTTCTTTACCGTGGGCAGGTCGCCGATTCCCTTTTACCTGTTCTCCTGTCTGGCACAGTTTTTCTTTTCCGGTTTCAACACGGCAATCTACGCGATCGTTCCGGACTGTGTGGAGTACGGGGAGTGGAAGACAGGGCTTAGAAACGACGGATTTCAGTATGCCTTTATCTCGCTGGGAAATAAAATCGGTATGGCCATCGGCACTTCCCTTCTCGCGCTGATTTTGGGGCAGGCAGGGTATGTGGCGAACCAGCAGCAGAATCCGGCAGTGCTTGCTATCATCAAGCACTCCTTCACGACGGTTCCGGGCGTGCTCTGGGTGGTGACAGCGGTCGTCCTGTTTTTCTACCGGTTGAACAGAAAAGCCTATAACGAGGTGGTAAAGGAGATACAGGAGAGAAAGAAAAAGGCCGGAAATCATATACAGTAGGGGAAGACAAAGAATGTATGAGAAGTGTCCGCTAAGTTTGTCACGAAACTGTCATATTTTTCTGGTATAATATGCGCAAAGGGCAGAGTCAAGCGAACGAAGATATAAATGCCGAGCTTGCTCGAGCAGATATATCTTCGTTCATTTGACGAGCGAAGCGACCCCGGGAAACCGTAGGTTTTTCGGGGCTCTGCCCTGTAACTTGCGAAAATATGATGGACGGAAGGCGGAACATGGCTGTGGTGGAAATATATTATGTCGAGGATGACTTAGACATAGCGGATATGGTAAAAAAATATCTGGAGGAAAAGGGATGCCAGGTGACAGTATATCGCACGATTGCCAGGGCCAGACAGGCCCTGCAGGCATGTGTGCCGACCATTGTCCTGATCGACTTGAATATGCCGGACGGGCAGGGGGAGAATCTGTGCCGATGGATTCGCGGCAAGTGGAAAGCGCTGCCTGTTATTTTCCTCACGGTCCGAGGGGATTCCCGCGACATTGTCTCGGGGTTTCAAAGCGGCGCCGATGATTATGTGGTGAAGCCCTTCGATCTGGATGTATTATATTCCCGGATTCAGGCCCTGCTTCGGAGAACGGGCAATGTAACAAAGCAATATCTTTCCTGCGGTGGGATCGTGATGGATCTGGACCGCAGGACGGTTTCCGATCATTCCGGGGAGGTTGACTTAAGCGCTGTGGAGTATGAGCTGCTTTATTATCTGATGCAAAACGAGGGAAAGACAGTTACCAGAGAGCGTATTTTAGAGCAGGTATGGGATGTACACGGCAATTATGTGAATGACAATACTTTGACGGTCACGATAAAGCGTCTGCGGGATAAGCTTGGTCAGCCCTCCTGTCTGAAAACGGTCAGGAGTATAGGATATCGCATGGAGGATACAGTATGAGCGGATGGGGGAATATTATTTTTGCGGCAGCAGGGTTTTTAGCTGGCGCTATTTTTTTCGCCCTTCTTTTACGATGTTGGAAGAAGCGGCAGACTGCACGCATTCAGGCGTTGGAAGCCTATCTGGAACAGGCTGTCATGGGAAGGGTGCCGTTGTGCAAAAGTCTGGGAGAGGACACTTTTTCCAGGCTGGAGGATGAAATATACAAGACGGTGACATCTCTCTATCAGACGAGGGATGCGGCTGTGCAGGCAAGAAATGCTTTCGCCGAGAATCTGTCCAATATTGCGCATCAGATTAAAACACCGATCACCGCCATCTCCCTGTCGGTGCAGATGCTGCAAAAAGAATATGGAGAGGAGAGAATTTCGCAGATACAGAAGCAGCTTGTGCGGCTTACCCATTTGGAGGAGGCGCTGCTTGTGTTATCCCGGCTGGATGCCGGTACTCTGGCATTGCAGCGGGAAGAGATCGATGTTTTCACCGTGCTTATGCTGGCGGCGGATAATCTGCAGGAGTTGTTTGCGCAGACAGGTACCTCAGTAGAGATTCCGGAATTGGGGGAGATGGCCATAGCCGCCGATCTGGACTGGACGATGGAGGCGGTGATGAATCTGATGAAAAACTGTATGGAGCACAATACGGGTGGGACGGTGCATTGTTCCTACGGGCAGAATCCTCTGTATACGGAGATTATGATCTGGGATGAGGGCGAGGGTTTTGCCAGGGTGGATATACCGCATTTGTTTGAAAGATTTTATCGCGGAGAAAAGGCCGGCTAGGGCGGGAT
>CAMWMO010000156.1 GCA_947175305.1 uncultured Lachnospiraceae bacterium | reverse complement strand
GTGTGTGTGATGCGGCATATTCCGATTTTTACATTTATCAATAAGATGGATCGGGACGCCAACGATACCTTTGAACTGCTGGACGATATCGAGAAGGAGCTGGGGATCGCCACCTGTCCCATTAACTGGCCCATCGGCTCCGGTAAAAATTTTAAAGGGGTTTACGAGCGGGAGAGCAGGTGCGTGATCACTTACGCGGACACGGAAAAGGGAACGAAGGAAGGACATGCCACCCGAATTCCTGTGGAGGATACGGAAGCCTTGAAAGCGCAGATCGGTGAGGAGTTTATGAATCAGCTTACCGATGAGATAGAACTTTTGGACGGCGCCAGTGCGGCCTACGATCTGGATGAGATACAGGCAGGAGATCTGACCCCGGTGTTTTTCGGCTCGGCGCTCACGAATTTCGGTGTGGAGATCTTTTTGCAGCACTTTTTGAAGATGACTACGACGCCGCTGCCCAGGCAGGCGGATATCGGTCTGATCGATCCGGTGGAACACGAATTCTCCGCCTTTGTCTTCAAGATACAGGCGAACATGAATAAGGCGCATCGGGACAGGATCGCCTTTATGCGGATCTGTTCGGGAAGGTTTGATGTAAGCGCGGAGGTGAAGCATGTGCAGGGCGGCAGAGTCATGCGGCTTTCTCAGCCTCAGCAGATCATGGCGGACGAGCGGAAGATTTTGAGTGAGGCCTATGCGGGAGATATTATCGGTGTGTTTGACCCGGGAATTTTTTCCATAGGGGATACCATCTGTATGCCGGGGGAACAATTTGCCTATGAGGGAATACCGACCTTTGCACCGGAGCATTTTGCCAGAGTCCGGCAGATGGATACCATGAAGCGGAAACAGTTTGTCAAGGGGATCATGCAGATCGCCCAGGAGGGTGCGATCCAGATCTTTCAGGAATTTAATACCGGCATGGAGGAGATCATTGTCGGCGTGGTAGGTGTTTTGCAGTTTGATGTGCTGAAATACCGTCTGGAAAACGAATATAATGTGGAGATCAAACTGGAGAATCTGCCCTATGAGCATATTCGATGGATCGAGAACAAGGATATCGATCTGGACAGGCTGACCGGCACCTCGGATATGAAAAAGATCAAGGATCTCAAGGATAATCCTCTGCTGCTCTTCGTCAATCAGTGGAGTATCGGTATGACGGTTGAGAGAAATGAGGGATTGATCCTGTCGGAGTTTGGCAGAGCATAAAGCATGGAAATGCGGTAAGGAGGGTGACTGCTTATGAAGA
The DNA here is from genome assembly GCA_947175305.1 of uncultured Lachnospiraceae bacterium. Classification (GTDB taxonomy): domain Bacteria; phylum Bacillota; class Clostridia; order Lachnospirales; family Lachnospiraceae; genus UBA3282. The sequence goes on along the minus strand of CAMWMO010000156.1, from coordinate 3,831 downwards.
AGACAGGTATATTGCTGTTTGGTATCAGTACGTTGGTCCTGACCGGCACCCTTTTTTATGCGGCACATGGGCTGTCCTTTCAGGAGAGCGGCCTGCAGAGGCAGGAGGCTCTGGGAGCAGAGCAAAAGATACAGAAGCTGCCGGAGCAGATACTTACGCAGCCGGATGAGGAGCTGCGTGCTTCCCAGCAGGATTGCTATGCTTTTTTACAGCTCACGGACGAGGAGCAGAAGGTTTATCTGGAAATTCTGGAGGCTCTGATTCATTTTCGGGAAAATGTGAGGCTTTCCAGCTGTGATAAGGAGCTGATCTCCCATGTATTCCAGTGTGTGCTGAATGACCATCCGGAGATCTTTTATGTGGAGGGATATACTTATACAGAGTATACGCTGGGTACCCTCTTAAAGAAGATCACCTTTACCGGTAGTTATTCGTGCAGTCTGGAGGAGGTAGAGAAAAAACAGGAACAGATTGAAAGTTATGTAAACCTATGTCTCGCAGGAATGCCGGAAGAGGCGGACGAGTATGAAAAGGTAAAATACATCTATGAGTATCTGATTCAACATACAGATTATGATGCTTCGTCTAAGGACAGCCAGAACATCTGCTCTGTGTTTCTGGAACAGCGATCGGTCTGTCAGGGCTACGCGAAAGCGACCCAGTATCTGTTAAACCGGGCAGGAGTCTTTTCCACACTGGTTCTGGGCCGGGTCATTGGCGGAGAGGGGCACGCATGGAATCTTGTGCAGATCGACGGGGCATATTACTATGTGGATACCACCTGGGGCGATGCCTCCTATCAAGCGGTGGGCGGCGGTAATTATCCCTTGGAGAAGATCCCTACCATCAACTATGACTATCTGTGTGTGACGACGGAACAGATGGAATCGACACACACGTTGGACAATGTGGTGGATATGCCGTTTTGTAATTCCATGGATGCGAATTTTTATGTGCGGGAGGGCGTTTACTTTACCGCATGGGATGAAGAGAAGATTCAAAAGGTGTTTCAGGACAGCTACGAGAGAGGCGATACCTATGTGACACTTAAGTGCGCAGGACCGGATATCTATCAGAAAATGCAGGAAATGCTGATCGGGCGGCAGGGGATATTCCGTTACCTGGATTGCCCCGACGGTGCGGTGTCCTATGCGGAAAATGAGAAGCAGTACAGTTTGAGCTTCTGGCTCTAGCCAAAAATAAGAAATATTGATATAATAGACGCAAGCTCAGCAGCTTGCGTCGCAAGAATTACTGCGTAATTCTTGTTGGCGTTGCCAAGGATTACAGCTTCTGAGATTTGGTATAATAGCCGCAAAGAAAAAGATAGAGGAAAGGCGGAAACATGAGCATGGAACAGGAAGCAGCAAAGAGCGGATTTGGATCGCAGGAAGAAGCGAAAGCAGGTACAGTGAAGATCGCAGACGATGTGGTGGCAATGATCGCGGCGCTTGCGGCTACGGAAGTGGACGGGGTTGCCGCTATGTCGGGGAATCTGACCAATGAGCTCCTTAGAAGGGTCGGCGTCAAGGGACTGTCCAGAGGAGCCAGGGTAGAGGTGTCCGGTAAGAAGGTTAAGGCGGAGCTTGCAATTACCATGGAGTATGGGTATAACATTCCGACCACCTGTCAAAAGGTACAGGCCAAGGTGAAGAGTGCGATAGAGAATATGACTGGCTTAGAGGTTATGGATGTGAATATTCGCATTGCCGGGATCAACGTGACAAGAGAAAAATAGGACGAGTGGTTGGCTATGAGCAGAAGAGAATTGCGCGAACAGATATTCAAACTGCTGTTCCGTGTGGAATTTAACAGTATGGAGGATATGGCGGAGCAGGAGCAGCTGTTCTTTGAGGATGAGGACGCCGCGAAAGAGGAGGACGCCGTCTATATTTCAGATAAATATCATAAAATTTCTGAGAAGCTGTCTGAAATCGATTCCCAGTTAAATGAGAAGGCCCAGGGATGGCATACCGACAGGATGAATAAGGTGGACTTAACGATTCTGCGGCTGGCTGTCTATGAGATCTGTTATGATGAGGATGTGCCCACCGGCGTGGCGATCAATGAGGCGGTGGAGCTTGCCAAAAAATTCGGGCAGGACGCTTCCTTTGGTTTCGTGAACGGTGTGCTGGCTAAATTTGCATAGGCGGCTGCGAAGATCGTACTGATAGGGAGAAGGGTATGCAGAACACATACACAGTGACACAGGTCAATTCCTATATCAGGAATATGTTCACACAGGATTTTATGCTGCAGAGAGTTCGCATCAGAGGGGAGGTCAGTAATTGTAAGTATCACACCTCCGGGCATATATATTTTACTCTGAAGGATGCGAAGAGCACAATATCATGCGTTATGTTTTCGTCAGACAGAAAGGGGCTGCCTTTTCGTATGGAGGAGGGACAGCAGATCGTTGTAAGCGGCAGTGTGGACGTTTATGAGCGCGATGGAAAGTACCAGCTGTACGCCAGAGCGATAGAGCTGGATGGTATCGGCGCTCTGTATGAGAAATATGAACGTTTGAAAGAAGAACTTTTAGAACGGGGGATGTTTGACAAACAGTATAAACAGTCGATTCCCCGCTATGTCAGGACCCTCGGTGTGGTGACTGCCGAGACAGGAGCCGCGGTACGGGATATCATTAATGTGGCTTCCAGAAGGAATCCCTATGTGCAGATCATTCTCTATCCGGCGATCGTGCAGGGGGAGGCTGCGGCGCCCAGTATCATAAACGGGATTCATGCCATGGAGCGGCTTCAGGTGGACACGATCATTGTTGGCAGAGGCGGCGGCTCCATCGAGGATCTGTGGGCCTTCAATGAAGAAGCGGTGGCGCAGGCCATCTTTGACTGTGAGATTCCCATTATTTCTGCAGTGGGGCATGAGACGGATGTGACCATTGCTGATTTTGTGGCGGATCTGCGGGCACCGACTCCTTCTGCGGCGGCGGAGCTTGCGGTCTGTGACTTTGCACAGCTGGAGGAGAATATGGCGGAGTATGCATATACTTTACAGCATCTGTGCAGAGGGACGATACAAAGATATCGGAACAGAACAAAAGAGTACGGGATGCGACTGCGCTATCTGAGTCCTCTTCAGGTATTGCGCATGAAAAAGACCCAGGCGCTCTCTATGGAGGAACGTCTCCAGACAGCCATGGAGCAGCATCTGCAGAAGACGAGGTATAAACTGGCACTTTACGTGGAGCGGATGAAGGGGCTTTCACCGTTGGACAAGCTGAGTCAGGGGTATGCCTATGCGGCGGATGCGGGCGGCAGGACGTTGACCTCGGTAGAACAGGTGGCTTTGGGAGAACAGATCCGGGTCTGCGTGAAAGATGGCAGCCTTTGGGCGGAAGTGAAGGAGAAAGAGAAGGCTGATGGGTAAGAAGAAAGAGGAGACGACAGAGGAACAGGCGTTATCTTTAGAAGAAGCGTTTGCACAGATAGAAGAAGTGATCGAGAGTCTTGAGTCGGAGGAGATCACGCTGGAAGAATCTTTTGCACAGTATCACCGGGGGATGGATCTTTTGGCACAATGTAACGAGACCATAGACCGGGTAGAAAAAAAGGTGCTGAAGATCAATGAGGACGGTGGACTGGATGATTTTTGACGAGGAAATTAGGAACAAGACCGGGGAAGTGGAGAAAATACTTGCGGCATATCTGCCAAAACCGGAGGGCTTTCAGAGTAAAGTGCTGGAAGCCATGGAGTATGCGGTGTCGGCGGGAGGAAAGCGGCTTCGCCCTCTTTTGATGGCGGAGACGGCGGCCCTGTTTGGGGAGGCGGGAGAGAGCCTTTCCTGTTTTATGGCGGCCATCGAATTTA
>CAMWMO010000155.1 GCA_947175305.1 uncultured Lachnospiraceae bacterium | reverse complement strand
GGTGGTGTCTTTTCAGAATGGGACAGTATCCACCAGTGTGACAATGCGGCTTGCAGAACAGATTGCGAGGCGGATTTTTGAACAGCCTACGGCAGATCAAATAGAGACTACGTCGCTGATGATACGTTACGGTGCTCATCTGGGGTTGTTTTTTGTGGTGGGTTTTGTGACCACCTTTGTGAGTATGGTGGTTTTCAGAGGATACTACAGGATTCTGGGAGTGATCGGGGCAGGAGTTGTCTGCTATCTGCTTGCCTATTATACGGAATACTATAAACAGTTTGTGGAGGGGCGACATTTTCAGCAGTCAGACGCGGCCCTCAACTGGTATGGGTGCGTGGCGGGAATCATCTGCATGGTGGGATCTTATTTTCTGAACAGACTTCTGGTGAAGCTTTCTTAAAAATACTATTCTATTCCTTTGCGGTATCCAGCACTGCAAACCCATGTTCAAACAGAGGTTTTCCTAGCACTGGGCGCTGTATGTCAATGAAAAGGATGCATCGTAAAAATGCGGGATTGTATGTTCATTCAATAAAATTTCGTTTAATATGCGCATAAAGTGTTGACAATATAAAGTAATTTGCGTATTGTGAATTATAATGATGAATCGATTTTTCATGATATGATAAAAGCGGAGGTGTGTAATATGGCGAATGTGACGAATTTGAATATACGAACGGAGAAAGCAGTGAAAGAAGCGGCAGAGAGTATCTTTGCAGAGCTTGGCTTGAATATGACTACAGCAGTAAATATGTTTTTAAGGCAGACAATTCGGGAAAATGGCATACCTTTTTCTTTAAAACTGAGTACGCCCAATGAAATAACAAGGGCGGCTATAGCCGAGGGAAGGAGGATTGCTACCGACCCGAATGTAAAAGGATATAAGAGTCTCAGCGATTTAAGGGAGGCTTTGGATGAAGTATGAAGTTAAGTTCACCAATCAATTTAAGCGGGATTTGAGACTGGCAAAAAAACAAGGAAAAGATATTGATAAGCTTTTCGATGTGATCAACACGATTGCAGATGGCGGGAAACTGGACGAGAAGTATCGTGACCATAACCTGAGTGGTGATTATGCAGGGTGTAGGGAATGTCATGTAGAGCCGGATTGGTTACTGGTATATGAATTGATTGATGATGTTTTGGTATTGATGCTTTACCGTATTGGCACGCATTCGGAACTGTTTTAGTGTACAAATATTTTTATGTATGGAGGTACTGGTCTGATTTAAAGGAAGTTCCGCTTTTGTATTTTGTGATGGTGGTGTCTTTTCAGAATGGGACAGTATCCACCAGCGTGACGATGTGGCTGGAAGAACAGTTTGTGGAGGGAAGACACTTTCAGCAGTCGGATGCGGCGCTCAACTGGTATGGATGCGTGGCAGGAATCCTCTGTATGGTGGGGTCTTATTTCCTGAACAGACTCTTAGTAAAGCTATCCTAAAAAATCGAGTGCATGTGCACTCGATTTTTATGTAGTCACAATTTCTTAGAGTATAAAGATTACTTACATAAGCGGGCAAGATCCGTATAGAAATCAGGGTAGCTGATGTTGACCACATCGCTGCCCTTTATCTCTGTCTCGCCGTCGGCGATCAGTGAGGCAATGGCAAAGCTCATGGCGATGCGGTGGTCTAAGTGGGAGTCTACCTCTGTTCCGTGCAAGGGTTGTCCGCCGACAATGATCATGCCGTCGTCTGCGCCTGTGATATCACAGCCCATAGCGCTTAAATACTGTACCATAACGTCAATGCGGTTCGATTCCTTGACCTTTAATTCGGCGGCGTCACGGATTACCGTGGTTCCCTCTGCGCAGGCCGCCATGATGTTGATGATGGGCAGTTCGTCGATGAGCGTGGGAATCAGATCCCCTTCAATGGTGACACCATGAAGATGGCTGTGTTTCACCAGAAGATCCGCGGTGGGTTCGCCATCATAATTTTCATTTAAGAGAGTGATATTTCCCCCCATTTCCCTTGCAACCTTTAAAATGCCGTCACGGGTGGGATTGATGCCCACATTTTTGATCAGGATCTCCGCTCCGGGGACAAGAAGCCCTGCGGCAATAAAATAAGCAGCGGAAGAGATGTCTCCGGGTACATGAATTTTCTGTCCCTGTAGATGCGGTTCGGGACATACTTTGGCCGTTTTATCTTCAGCGCTTAAATCTGCGCCGAAAGTGCGCAGCATGATTTCCGTGTGATTGCGGCTCAAAGAAGGCTCTGTCACCAGAGTTTCCCCATCAGCGTAGAGTCCTGCCAGAAGGACGGCAGATTTAACTTGTGCCGAAGCTACTTTAGAGTGGTAATGGATACCGTGCAGGGGTGCGCCTGTAATGTGGAGCGGTGCGCAGTCGTTGCCGTTTACGCTGACGAGTTTTGCGCCCATCATGGACAGCGGCTCCATGATCCGCCGCATGGGGCGTTTCTGAATGGAAGCATCGCCTGTGAGAGTGCTCTCAAAGGATTGCCCGGCAAGGATGCCGCTGATCAGTCTCGTAGTGGTGCCGCTGTTGCCCATATCCAAAACGGAAGAGGGTGCCGTCAATCCGTGAAGCCCCCGGCCATGTATTAAGATTTTCTCCGGAGTATTCTCAATTTCAATGCCCATTTTTCGAAAGGCGTCTATGGTGGAGAGACAGTCTGCTCCCTGTAAAAAATTGGTGACCTCGGTGAGACCGTCCGCCAGAGAGCCGAACATCACTGCGCGGTGGGATATAGATTTATCGCCGGGAATCGTCACTTCCCCGGACATATGTTTTACCGGTTTAAAAAACATACTTTACCTCTTTCTTTTGTTATTTGGTGTGAATCTTATAGCCGTGCTCTGTCATGACCGCCTCCGCCTGTTCCAGCATGTTCTTATCATAAAATTCAATGCGCAGCGCACCTTCCGCAAGTTCTCTGTTGTGGTTGATGCCGATGTTTTTGATACTCACATCGTGCATGGCAAGCAGAGAGGCAATGGCGGCGATGGCGCCAGGTCTGTCTGCGATATCCACAGTGAACACATACTCTGCCTTGATTGGGCCGCTGGGTGTACTGATAAAGGATTCACGGTAATTTCTGGCGGTGTCAAAGAAGTTGTAGAGACTATCCTCAGCGTGATCAGCCAGATAGCCGGAGAGTACGTTGAGGTAGTCGATATAGGATCGAAGCAGCGCCGCTATATTTTCCGCATTGGTCAGACAGATCTGCTGCCACATGTCAGGAGAGGAGGATGCAATCCTCGTAATATCTTTGAAACCGCCTGCCGCGATCATCTTCATAACGCCATCCTCGGAGTCACTGTTCTTGACCAGATTCACTAAGGAAGCGGCGATTACATGGGGCAGGTGCGAGATGGCTGCGGTCACATAGTCGTGTTCTTCGTAGGACAGTATGAGGGGAATCGCACCGATGGATTCCACCAGCGTTCGGTAAGCATTTACCTTTTCTTCCGGAACGGTCTCGGAGGGCGTCAGGATATAGTATGCGTTTTCCAAAAGAGATGCATTGGCATTCTGATAGCCGAAACGCTCGGAGCCGGCCATGGGATGTCCGCCGATAAACTGAGACTGTAACTGTAACTGTTCAATTTGTTTATGAATCCCTGTTTTGACGCTTCCCACATCGGTGAGAATCGTATCGGGGGAGAGAGCATTTTTCAATGTAAGCAGATTTTCGGCATTGTGGGAGACCGGCGCACACAAAAAGAGATAGTCGCAGTTCCCTAAAGAGGCATCAATGGCTGGGCAGATTTCGTCAATGATCTGTTCTTTTTTTGCCAGTTCCAGAGACGCAGCATTGATATCGTAGGCCAGCAGGCGTGTATCCGGCATGTGGAGCCGAATCGCCTTAGCGATGGAGCCGCCGATCAGTCCGAGCCCGATAAAGCCGCAGGTGAGTGTACTCATAGAATCATTCCCTTTCACACTTTTTATGCTTAAATTTCGATTCTAAGATATCATAAAATGGCCGGGAAAGCAAGGAGGCGGAGGGTGAAGCAAGACAGCAGTCAATTGACAATATATAGTGTAAAAGTGCAATCCGTGTGTTACAATGAAAAGGATCAATAGACAAAAGAGACCGAAAGAGAGGATCTTGGCTGTGTTATTATAGGGCACTGCAGATCGGAGAGGCGTCCAAGGTTGTCCATGTTGATAAATTAAGTGTGGTCATCATATTGCTTCTAGCCTTTGTTTTTTTACATGAGGAATTTACGATAAAATCTTTACTGGGATGTTTTTTGATTGGAGCAGGGACTCTGATCATGGTAATATAAACTTAATTATTGGAGGGAGAAAAGAATGAGTATAAAATCCATTGATATTGTAGGACTCGGTGCACTTGGCGTTATGTATGCAGATTTTTTTACTAAAACACTGGGAAAAGAAAATGTGCGCATATTGGCGGACAGAGAGAGAATCGAGCGGTACAAAAAGGATCAGATTACCTTTAACGGTGAGGTCTGCGATTTTCAGTACTGTGATGCCGCGAAGGAGAGCTGCCCATCAGAATTGATGCTTTTTGCGGTAAAATACGGTGCGCTGGAAACAGCTATGGAGGAGAGTGCGCATCTGATCGGGGACAACACCATTCTGTTATCCGTGCTGAATGGTATCCGCAGCGAAGAGGACCTGGGACGAAAATTTGGAAGAGAAAAGGTTGTGCATTGTATTGCGCAGAAAATGGCTGCCATGAAAGAAGGAAATAACGCATTTTGCACAAACAAGGGAGAACTGGCGATCGGCGTTCTGGATGGCGGCAGGGAGGAAAATCTGGCGGCAGTCAAAGAGCTTTTCGACAGGACGTGCTTTACCTATTCTTGTCCGGAGGATATGCGTCACGCGCTGTGGGGGAAGCTTCTTTGTAATGTAGGTGTGAACCAGACCGTTTCTCTTTTTGAGGGAACCTATCGGAGCGTTCAGCAGGAGGGAGAAGCGCGTGAAATGATGAAGGCTGCAATGCGGGAGACCATTCTTGTAGCCAACGCGGAGGGCATAGATCTTTCGGAGAAGGATCTGGAAGATTGGGTCACCATTATTGACGGGCTGAATCCGGACGGGGAGCCGTCCATGCGTCAGGACAGCAAGGCGGGCAGAAAGACGGAGGTGGTGCTTTTTGCCGGGACGATCTGTGAGCTGGGGAGGAAGCATGG
>CAMWMO010000154.1 GCA_947175305.1 uncultured Lachnospiraceae bacterium | reverse complement strand
ATCTTGGTTTATATCATAATGAGTAATTGTGTCCAAACTGTGTTTAGATTATGAAGTAAAAATAAAAAAAGATTAAGAAAAAGAAAAGGGTGAAAATTGCAAAAAAAGCTTTTTCATGCTATCTTACTTATTGTAAGAAGAGAATGTCATAAGGAGAAAAAAATGGCAGTTTTAGGGAAATTATTGGAAAAGATCTCTTATGAATGTGTCCGCGGCACGCTGGAGCGCGAGGTGACGGATATCGTCTATGATTCCAGGAAGGTAACGGCGGGCTGTATGTTTGTCTGTATTCCGGGCGCGAAGGCAGACGGTCATATCTATGCGAAAGATGCGGTGGCGGCCGGTGCGTCCGCTCTTTTGGTGGAGCGGGAAATGGAGCTTCCGGCAGAGGCCGACGTGACGGTGATCCGTGTGGAGGATACCCATTACGCCATGGCTTTTGTCTCTGCAGCCTATTTCGATCATCCGGCAAAGCAGATGAAGATCATCGGCATCACGGGTACCAAGGGGAAGACCACGACCACCTATCTGGTCAAATCGATTCTGGAGCAGGCGGGAAGAAAGGTGGGGCTGATCGGAACCATAGAGACGATCATCGGGGAGGAGCATATTCCGGCGCAGAATACTACGCCCCAGTCCTATCTGGTACAGAAATATTTTAGGCAGATGGCGGATGCGGGCTGTGATACGGTGGTGATGGAGGTTTCTTCTCAGGGGCTGATGCTTCACAGAACTCAGGGGTTTGTCTTTGACTTTGGGATTTTTACCAATCTGGAGCCGGACCATATCGGGGAGAACGAACACAAGGATTTTGACGACTATCTGCACTGTAAGAGTCTGCTGTTCAAGCAGTGTCTTGTGGGGATCGTGAATCGGGACGATGCGCACTGGGAGGAAGTCACGAGGGACTGCACCTGTCAGCTGGAGACTTACGGGATCGATACGCCGGCGGATCTTCGGGCGGAGGATATCACCTTTTTGAATGAGGGAGGGACGCTTGGCATGGCCTTTACGGCGAGGGGGCTTGTGGAGCTTCCAGTCAGAACCGCGTCGCCCGGCAAATTCAGCGTCTACAATGCCCTGACTGCCATTGCCATCTGCAGGCATTTCGGCGTGCAGGAGGAGAATATAAAGAGAGCTCTTGCAGCGGCGAAGGTGAAGGGCAGGACTGAGATGGTGAAGGTGTCGGATGACTTTACCTTAATGATCGACTATGCCCATAACGCCATGGCGTTAAAGAGTCTGCTGGAGACGCTTCAGGCTTACAAGCCTCACAGGCTGGTCTGTCTCTTTGGCTGCGGCGGCAATCGGGCGAAATCCAGACGTTATGAGATGGGAGAAGTCAGCGGCAGGATGGCGGATCTGACCATTATCACTTCCGATAATCCTCGTACGGAGGAGCCCCAGGCGATCATCGAGGATATTAAGATCGGCATCGGTAAAACAGAGGGGAAATATGTGGAGATCTGTGATCGGAAGAAGGCCATAGCCTATGCCATCGCCAATGGGGAGCCGGGAGATATCATTGTGCTGGCGGGCAAGGGGCATGAGGATTATCAGGAGATCAACGGTGTGAAATATCCGATGGACGAGAGGGTGTTGATACAAGAGATTTTAGAGGAACAAGTATGAAAAGAAAGGCTACGCAACAATGACGGAGCGATATGCGGATGTCATCATAGATATTGCCCACGAGAAGGTGGATCGGATCTTTCAGTACCGGATACCGGAAGAGCTGGCGGAGGCCGTGCAGCCGGGTGTGCGGGTGCATGTCCCCTTTGGCAGAGGCAATCAGGAGAAAGTGGGATATGTAGTGGATATCTCGGAGGAGACAGACTATCCTTTGGAGAAGATCAAGTCGGTGGCGTCTGTGGACGAAAAGGGGATTTCCGCGGAGAGCCGGCAGATTCAGATCGCCTACTGGCTGAAAAGTCAGTATGGTTCCACTATGATCGCGGCGCTGAAAACCGTGCTTCCGGTGAAGCGGAAGCAGAAAATGCTGGAGAAAAAGAAAGTGCTGCGCTGTCTGTCCGCATCGGAGACTGCCCAGGCGGCACAGGAGTGTGAGAGAAAGCATCAGAGAGCAAAGGCACGTGTTCTTTCGGCATTACAGACGGAGGAGGAGCTTCCCTATGAGCTGATACGGCAGAAGCTGAATGTGACGGCGGCCACTTTACAGACGCTGGAGAAACAGGGATATCTTAAGATAGAGAGGGAGGCTTACTACCGCAATCCGGTAAAGATGGCAGATCGGGACGAGATACGTCCCAAACTTACATCGGCTCAGCAGCACATTATAGAGGAGGTCCTGTCGGCCTACCGGGCAGGGAGGCCGGGCGTACATCTGGTGCATGGGGTGACAGGCAGCGGGAAGACAGAGGTGTATCTGGGGATCATAGAGCAGATGATCGCCATGGGAAAGCAGGCTATCGTGCTCATACCGGAGATCGCCCTGACTTACCAGACGCTTCTGCGGTTTTACAAGCGGTTTGGGGACCGGGTGTCTGTGATGAATTCTACCCTGTCAGCGGGGGAGAAGTATGACCAGATCGAGCGTGCGAAGGCGGGAGAGATTGATGTGATCATCGGCCCGCGCTCGGCGTTGTTTACGCCCTTTGCCAATCTGGGCGTCATCGTGATGGACGAGGAGCATGAAAACAGCTATAAGAGCGAGGCGAGCCCGAAATACCACGCCAGAGAGACAGCCATGCAGATCGCTTCCATGTGCGGCGCAAGTGTGGTGTTAGGGTCTGCAACCCCGTCGTTGGAGGCATATTACCGGGCGTCCCGGGGAGAATATCAATTGTACGAGATGAAGGAACGGCCGGGGGAGAGTGTTCTGCCTGTCGTTCATACCATAGATCTGAGGGAGGAGTTAAAGCAGGGAAACCGTTCCGTGTTCAGCCTAAAACTGAAGGGCCTGTTGGAGGACAGGTTGTCCAGAGGCGAGCAGTCGATTCTTTTTTTAAACAGGCGGGGGTATGCGGGATTTGTCTCCTGCAGGTCCTGTGGGCATGTAATGAAATGTCCCCACTGCGACGTCTCTCTCTCGGAGCATAAGAATGGGATGCTTGTGTGCCACTACTGCGGTTATCAGGAGGCAAAACGGGGGAAATGTCCCTCCTGCGGTTCCCCTTATCTGCTCGGCTTCAAAGCGGGAACGGAGCAGATTGAGGAAGCGATCCACAGGGAATTTCCGACAGCCCGGGTGCTGCGCATGGATGCGGACACGACCCGCGCCAAGGAGAGCTACGAGAAGATTCTCTCCGCTTTTGCAGATGAGAAGGCGGATATTCTGGTGGGCACACAGATGATCGTGAAGGGGCATGATTTTCCCCGCGTCACACTGGTGGGCGTGCTGGCGGCGGATCTGTCCTTAAATCAGAATGACTATCGGGCCGCGGAACGAACCTTTCAACTGCTGACCCAGGCGGCAGGTCGTGCGGGCAGAGGTGAACGGCCCGGCGAGGTGGTGATCCAGACCTATCAGCCGGAGCATTACAGTGTGGTGTATGCGGCGAGACAGGATTATGAGGGGTTTTACGAGGAGGAGATCGCCTATCGGGAACTTATGGGCTATCCGCCTGTGGCACATATGCTGGCAGTTCTAATCATCTCGACTCTGCAGGAGGAGGGAGAGATGCTGAGCCACGAAATGACTGAATTGGTCAAAAGAGAGATGGGAAGTGTGAAGGGTTTACAGCTGATCGGCCCTGCGGAAGCGGCGATCGGGAAGATATCCGATCTCTATCGACATATTTTTTACCTTCGGCACGGTGATTATCAGGTGCTGGTGCAGGTGAAGGACCGGCTGGAAAAATATTGCAGGGAACGGGAACTGAAAAATCAGACGGTGCAGTTTGATTTTGATCCAATGACAGTATACTGAGATCATAATACGGGATAAGGACAGGAGGAAGAGGTATCATGGCAACCAGAAAGATCAGGGAGATCGGCGATCCGGTCTTGACGAAGCAATGTAAAGAGGTGACAGAGGTCACGCCCAGACTGAGGGAGCTGATCGACGATATGTTTGAGACGCTGTATGAGGAAAACGGCGTAGGTCTGGCGGCCCCCCAGGTGGGCATCCTGAAGCGGGTCGTGGTGATCGATGTGACGGGGGAGGATCCCATACTTTTGATCAATCCCAAAATACTGGAGACCAGCGGAGAGCAGGAGGGCTACGAGGGGTGCTTGAGCGTTCCCGGCAAGACCGGGCATGTGAAGCGGCCCAATTATGTGAAGGCGCTTGCCTATGATGAAAATATGCAGCCTTTTGAAATTGAGGGGACGGAGCTTTTAGCCAGAGCCATCTGCCATGAGCTGGATCATCTGGAAGGCCATCTCTATGTGGAGAAGGTGGAGGGGCCGCTTTTGAATACGGAAGATCTGGTGGAAGAAGATGATGAAGCAGAATAGAACGGATTTTTGTGTGCGGCAGAGGAGCTGTCCGGGAGAAAGAAGGGAAAGAGAGATATGAGAATCATATTTATGGGAACGCCGGATTTTGCGGTAGGCGCGCTGCAGGCGATTATAGAGGCGGGACATCAGGTGGCTGCCGTGGTGACGCAGCCGGATAAGCCTAAGGGCAGAGGAAAGGAATTGCAGATGACGCCGGTAAAGACCTGTGCCATTGCCCATGATATTCCCGTCTTTCAGCCGGTGAAGATCAAGGATCCGGAGGCGGTTGAGGTGCTGCGCGGCTATCAGGCGGATATTTTTGTGGTGGCGGCTTTCGGACAGATCCTGTCGGAAGAGATCCTTGCCATGCCGAAATACGGCTGTGTCAACATTCATGCCTCGCTTCTTCCCAAATATCGGGGAGCCGGGCCGATCCAGTGGGCCATTATTGACGGGGAAAAGAAAACCGGCATTACTATCATGCAGATGGAGAAGGGGCTGGATACCGGAGACATGCTCATGCAGACAGAGGTGGAGATCGAAGCCAAGGAGACTGCGGATACTCTGCATGATAAGCTGGCAGCGGCGGGCGCCCGCCTTATTGTGGAGGCGCTTCCAAAGATAGAGTCAGGGCAGGTGATGCCCAGGAAACAAAATGACGAAGAATCCAGTTATGCAAAGATGCTGACCAAATCCATGGGGAGGATCGACTGGAGCATGGAGGCAGAGAAGCTGGACTGCCTGATTCGGGGGCTGATCT
>CAMWMO010000153.1 GCA_947175305.1 uncultured Lachnospiraceae bacterium | reverse complement strand
CCTCAGTCCAACATGAGCCTGTCCTTCTCCAACAACGGTGATCCGGGTACTCTGACCATCACCTGCGATCTGCTGGCAGATTCCGATGACAACATTCTGGACTTGATCCTTATCGAGGAATAAAATCCAGAAAGCTGCTTCTATCGGACATACAAGCAGAAAACAACCACCCATAAAACGGGCTAGCAGTCCGCCCTACGGGCTGCTAGCCTACTTTATCACACTTAATAAGGAGGAAACTACACAATGGCACAAAACGATCCTATTGTCGAAGTCCAGGCAAAACTGGATCAGCAAAAATCCAAACAAAGCATCAATGCAGACCTCAAAACTCTGCAAAACCAGATTGATCCTATCAAACTGCAGATAAAGGTCGACCCCAAAGCAAGCTCCGGCATCAAATCCCTGCTGGCAACCATCAAAGAGGCTTTCACCTCTCTTCAATCTATGCTCTCAGGTGTCAGATTATTCTCGGAACTCCAGAACATCGGTAAACGCCGTATAAGTGTACGGATTTCAAACACGGGTTATTGTTTTGAATATGCCCTCCATGCCTAAGCCGCTTATCATCCATAAGCAGCAAGGGCAGGGATGTGTGACTCCAGTCAGCTCACGATGTTCTCTAAAACAAACCGTAATTGGGAGCTGCTATCTCCCAGTGCTGGGAAGCTTATTTATAGTGGATATACAGTACAGTATGGCTACAACGTGACCGGAAACGGTGGGCGTGAATGCACTCCGACAAGGATGCCAGTAATGGCAAAAAAACATACTGTTGGTTACCGGCGAAAGCCCTAAGTAACACGCCTTGTGGAAAAAGTTACTATGAATAGTAACGATAAAAATAGGCAAGACCACCAATCAGCAACGGAAACCCTAAGTCCAATGAAAACAGTTCAGCATGCGCCATTCACAAAGGCTGTTATAGGGAATTGGATATGGAAGTGTTCAGAGACTGTAAACGGTTTTGAGTCAGAAATGGCTTGTAAGAGACAGTCCAAACGCAGTTGTTAGACCTGCCCCGTGACTGGGTAAAAACTAACGAGAGTGATGCTGCTCTCCAATCTCTTATAGCACCTGTCCTTTACGGATAGAAAGAGACGGGATAATGCAGGGAGTTAAAAATCACTGTTGCAGCGGTTGCAGTGCCATTCCTTAGGCGATGCCCCCCATGACAGTGTGCCCAGTTTTGCAAAAGCAGAGAGTTTTCTGGTATTGGTACTGTGGCAGTATGGACATTCAACAACTGGTATATTATTGTTTGTTACAGTGCCGATTACTTTATGTTCCGACAACTCAGGATGTTTTATATCCGTTATTTCTTCAGCTTTTTT
The DNA here is from genome assembly GCA_947175305.1 of uncultured Lachnospiraceae bacterium. GTDB lineage: Bacteria > Bacillota > Clostridia > Lachnospirales > Lachnospiraceae > UBA3282. Next base: position 3,845 of record CAMWMO010000153.1, on the reverse strand, counting down.
TAATGGGTATCGACAATTTGAACATTTATACCACCCATCTTCTCCATAACCATATACCCTTCCACAATTTGGACATTTATAAAACATTTATACTCCCATCATATAATACAGTTTCACTATATAAAGCATGTTCCTTTATATAATATATCATAGTATGATATTTAAAACAATAACAAATGAACTGGGAAAAACGAGATTGTCTGTAACTGATAATGTTAAAAATCTATTCACCGGCAATTTGTTCGAAAAACAATTCATCCTAAATGCCAATGATATAAATGCTCTTAAAGCATATAATGCAGAGTTAGAAAGAATTATTGGTTATGAAGTTGTTGACGGAAAAGTTAAACCTGTACAAACTTCTGCACAAACAGCTTTCAACAAAACAATGCAGGAAGCCTCGGTTGCAGCACAAAATATGGCCGCTTCTGCTAATGGTCTAACCGTTGATTTATCTCAGATTCCCAAGGTATCCCGAGCAGGTCAGGTTGCCCTCAAAGCCTTTGCTGCCGCCGCAAACATGCTGGTATTCGCCCTGATCTCCAAGGGCATACAAGCAGCCATGGATGCCATCGACCGTTACATCCACCGCGCCGAATACGCAGCCCAGGCCATGAAGGAAGCACAGCAGAAGATCAGCGAGTCCCAGAGCAACCTGCGCAGCATGTCCGCCACTTTGGCAGAAAACAAAGACAGGTTCCTGGAATTGAGTAACGGAGTGGACAAGTTTTCCAGAAACCTTAGCCTGTCCACGGAGGATTATGCCGAATACCTGTCCATTTCCAATGAACTGGCAGAGCTCTTCCCCACCCTGATCTCCGGCTACGACAACCAAGGAAACGCCCTGCTTGCCATCGGCTCTGACGCCGAAGAGACCCGGAAAAAACTGCAAGAACTGATAGAAGCAGAACAGGACGCCGCCCGGCAGACCCTGATTGATGGAATGGACGATCTTGCGCGGAACGTATATTACGAAGCTGACGATGCAAAAGACTCCATCCAGGGTATGAAATCAGAATTGGCAGAGTTGCAGGAACAGTACAAAGAACTGAGCGTCAATCTTAATAACTCCACCGGACGCGTAAGCTTCTCCGGTTTTGGCAGTGACGATGCCGACAAATATACAAAAATCCTGGAAGAAGCTCTGACCACTGCAGGCATTGCATATAAAAAGCAATATGGCGACATCTGGCTGGAATATGCGTCACCCGACCAGTATAAGGAAGCTCGGAAAATCTTCAAAGCCTCCGTTGAATCAGACAAAGCATTCCTCGCTGCTTCCATTCGAAGCTTTGAACAGGGAATCCAGGCAGAGGAAGACTCTGTCAAAATTTCCTATTCCAAGATGAATGCAAGCCTTCAGGCATGGGTAGCAGACAACGCCAACTACCAGTATCTGTCCGACCAATCGTCTGCCATGGTAGATGCCCTCATCCCTGGTATAAACTGGGATGGACTGGAGAATCCGCCCATGACAGCCGATGACTATCAGAACTATATTCAGGAAAATATTCTGGATCCATTGATGAAAGTACCGCAGGAACACAGGAAGGAAGTCGATGAGATGTTCCGGCAGTTACTGTCCTATGAAGACGGCGACATGGATGTACTGTCCTTTGCCGAGACAGTACAGAAACGATTAAACGAACTAAACCTCAACATCAATATTGCCCCTGCGATTGCAGACGCACAACAGGCCAAAGATAATCTTCAAAGTTCTATTGACCGTATAGCAGAAGGGGGAAATGCGGATTTTACCACCTCCTCCGGCGTCTGGGTAGATGCAGGGGGTATGAAATCAGAATTGGCAGAGTTGCAGGAACAGTACAAAGAACTGAGCGTCAATCTTAATAACTCCACCGGACGCGTAAGCTTCTCCGGTTTTGGCAGTGACGATGCCGACAAATATACAAAAATCCTGGAAGAAGCTCTGACCACTGCAGGCATTGCATATAAAAAGCAATATGGCGACATCTGGCTGGAATATGCGTCACCCGACCAGTATAAGGAAGCTCGGAAAATCTTCAAAGCCTCCGTTGAATCAGACAAAGCATTCCTCGCTGCTTCCATTCGAAGCTTTGAACAGGGAATCCAGGCAGAGGAAGACTCTGTCAAAATTTCCTATTCCAAGATGAATGCAAGCCTTCAGGCATGGGTAGCAGACAACGCCAACTACCAGTATCTGTCCGACCAATCGTCTGCCATGGTAGATGCCCTCATCCCTGGTATAAACTGGGATGGACTGGAGAATCCGCCCATGACAGCCGATGACTATCAGAACTATATTCAGGAAAATATTCTGGATCCATTGATGAAAGTACCGCAGGAACACAGGAAGGAAGTCGATGAGATGTTCCGGCAGTTACTGTCCTATGAAGACGGCGACATGGATGTACTGTCCTTTGCCGAGACAGTACAGAAACGATTAAACGAACTAAACCTCAACATCAATATTGCCCCTGCGATTGCAGACGCACAACAGGCCAAAGATAATCTTCAAAGTTCTATTGACCGTATAGCAGAAGGGGGAAATGCGGATTTTACCACCTCCTCCGGCGTCTGGGTAGATGCAGGGGATTACAAAACGCTGACAGAATACACAGCAGACTTTAATGCAGCACAGATCGCATGCTGGAATGATGCCACTCTGGGAGCAGAAAATGCAGAAGAGGCAATCGAACGCTATGAAGCCGCACTAAAAACCGTCTCCAAGAACGCCCACCTTTCCTTTGCCGACTCCCTCTCCCGGGTTAACTCCCTCTCAGACGGCTTAGACCAACTGGGAAAAATCTACGCAGACATCCAGGACAGTGGAGACTTCGACTGGTCCTCCATCTTAAACAACGAGGACTTCAAAGACACCTTCGGCGGCTTCACCGAAGAATACGACCACTTTATCCAGACCGTAGCCAGTCATCCGAACGATATCGGCGCCTGCCAGTCCGCATTCAATGACCTGGCCTCCGCGTATATATATAATTCCGATGCCTTGAAAGATCTGACCGACGAGACAAAAGGCAGCGCCATTGCCATGCTGGAACAGATGGGCGTTACCAATGCCGAGGAGATCGTCACGGAACAACTGACCGCCCAGACGGAAGCATTAGCTCTGAAGGAACAGGCTCTGGCTCTGACCAAAGACGGCGTAACGGCAGCTACCGCTGATTCCATCAACGCACTCCTCAACGAAGCTAATGCCTCGGAAACCGCAAGAGCTTATCTCTTCAAGCTCATTGCAGACGAACAGGTCTTCAACAACCAGGGGCTGAACGTCCAGGGAAAAATCAGTGCGCTGGGAGAACTGGCAAGTGCCTACGGACAGACCGCCGTTGCCGCTAAGATTGCCGCATGGGAACAAGCAGCAAAGGATTCCCATGTGCAATCCTCCCTCAGTCAGGCAGATATCAAGCATTTGCAGGAAGAGATTGCTGCCAGCATCAATACACCCATTCAGTTTAAGAGCACTTCCTTCACCAGATCTACAAGCGCCGCCACCCAAGCCGCCCAGGAGACCACCGAGACCTTCAACTGGCTGGAGACACTCCTCTCCCGCATCCAACGGAAGATAACAAACTTCGGCAAGACCGTCTCCGCCGTGTGGCAAAGCTGGTCCAAGCGTAACAACGCCGCCATACAGCAGCTGGCTGCCATCCGGGAGGAGCTCACTACACAACAGCAGGCCTATGACGCCTACCTCGCAAAAGCAGACTCTGTGGGACTGTCCGGCCATTATCAGGATCTGGTGAAAAACGGCTCCATCCGCATCGAGGACATCACGGACGACGGCCTAAAAGAACAGATCAAGGCTTTTCAGGACTGGTACGAAAAAGCCCTGGCGGCATCCG
>CAMWMO010000152.1 GCA_947175305.1 uncultured Lachnospiraceae bacterium | reverse complement strand
TTGGCACTTTCTCTGCTTGGCTAATTGCTGTAACAGGATTTGCGAATTGCAAGTTAAACTATCAGAAAGGCTCATCCGAAAGGATGAGCCTTTTTTAGTCGCTTCAGGGCTTCTACAGCGGCGGGGTGATCGGGACCGCAGTTTTCGTAGTGCGTGCTGGCAATGTCCTTTTTACCAAACATCTCATAGATAAAACCGATGTAGTAGCTGGGAGTGCGGGTATCCTCAAAGCTATATTTCGGGGCGCTCAAGGCTTGAACAAATTCCGGAAGCGCCTTCAAGGGCTGTCCCATGCGAAGGTAGAGCCGGCCGGTCATACAGAGATAATCCTTATTGTCTGCATAGGCATCGTGAAAAGGGAGGATGCGGGATGCCTCCTCTACCAGATTGTCATCTAAAAGAATGCTGGCATAGTTATACAAAAGAACCAGTGTATAGTCTTCGCCGGCATGCGGTCCCAGATCCATAGCTTTCCGAAACCAGGGGAGTGCGCCGGCGTGGTCGCGCATCAGCATATAGCCCTGTGCCAGCTGAAAATACAGATAAGGATTTTGGGGATCTGTCTCAATCTCCTCCCTGATCAGTGCCATGTCGCGCTCTGCTTTTTCTTTCAGCTTTTCCTTGGTGCCCTGGTAGCCCACATGATCTGCGCTGATGGGCGCCTCGTAGGAGCTGGGTTTGAGAGTGCCGATAGGGACCAGAACCTCATGGATCGGATTTTGAAACTGATAATACCGCCTGTTAAAGATACGGTCCAATCGGCTGATTTGATGGCGGGTTCCTTCCTCCACATCAAAATAGCTGAAAAGTTCTATGGAACCCAAACTTTTAGGATGGCTCTCCAAGACGTCCTGCAGCGCCTCCCAGTCAAAGGGGCGTATGAACTCATCGGTGTCCAGAGAAAGTATGGTATTGTGGGAGGCGCGGCCGATACAGTAGTTTCTGGCGGCGCTAAAATCATTGATCCACTGAAATTCGTAGACGCGATCCGTGTATTGCCTTGCGATTTCCAAAGAATCATCCTCTGAGCCGGTGTCTGTCACAACCACCTCAAAGGGATAGGGCTTCAGGGCCTCCAAGCATTTTTTCAGATTTTCTGATTCATTTTTTGTGATGATACACACGGAAATCGGTATCATAATAAGTCCTTCTTTCTGGTGTTGTTTTAAGGTCGGCGCTGTCGTAGTCAGGAGATGCCGAATTCAGCTAGTTTTTCCAGTGCCAGAGAATAGTTGTAGGTTGCTGCCTTTTGGTAAAAGGAGACGGCTGCGGGCAGATTGCCCAAAAGCTCATTGCAGTAGCCCATGCCGTAGAGAGCAATTTCATTATGACTTTCTGTTTCCGCTTTAGGCGGACACTGCAGTGCCTTAACAAATTCCATCATTGCTTTCATGGGCTGGGGGGGATCCTGATTTAGATAGAGAGTGCCCATACTGCACAGAAAGCTCTGGTCATCGGCATAGTCATCATACACTGCTGTGTAGAGGTCTACTGCCTCTGCAGCGCGGCCTGTCTGTACACAGGCATTGATAAAATTAGGAGCCATGACATGTACCCAGAGGTTATCCAGATTTAAGGGCAGCTCAAAGGCTTTTTTATAATAAATATAAGCATTTTCATAGTCATCGATCAAATTGTAGGATTGTGCTACTTGAAAATAAAAGTAGGGTTCCGTGGGATCACGCTCAATCTCCTTGATGAGTAGGGCGTTGTTTCGTTCTGCCTTAATACGTTTTTCATCTGAAGTGCCCACATAGCCCACATGATCTGCCACGACAGGAATATCATAGCGCTCGTAGTCGGTGCTGTCGGTTTTTATGTTCGCCACCTGCTCATGGATCATGTAGATATAGTGATATGTCCGCCGATGGAAGAGTCGGTCAATCCTCTCCGGGGAGTAGCCATTATCCAGATCAGAGTCATAGAAGCTTTTTCGTAAAAGTTGCCCTACACCTTTGGGATGCGCCTCAATCGCCTCATTCAGCCCGTCCAGATCCAGCTCGGTCAGATATTCGTCACAGTCCAGAACCAGCACATAATTATGGGAAGCCTTGGACAGAGAAAAATTCCTGGCAGCGGAAAAATCGCCGATCCATTCAAAATCATAGATTTTGTCCGTGTATTTGGCGGCAAGTTCTTTCGTGCGGTCTGTGGAGCCTGTGTCCACATAAATGATCTCAAAAGGATAATGTGTGAGCGGTTCCAGACACTTCTCAATATGTTTTTCTTCGTTTTTACCGATGATACAGACAGAAATCGGAATCATATTATATGCCTCGTTTCTGCACCCGTTTCAGGTGCGGGTTTTATTTTTTGCACCATTGAAGGTGTATCAGTGCGTTTCGAGAGCTTCCAGCTTCTCGATGGCGGGTGTAAAGCCCAGATCGGCTGCCTTCCGATAGAAGGTGAGGGCGGAAGGGAGACTTCCCAGCATCTCGTTTACCAGACCGATATTATAGTAGGGAATAAAGCTGTTTGCGCCTTCCTCTCTGGCATCCGGGCACTGCAGTGCCTGCACATACTCCGCCATAGCTTTGAGGGGCTGAGGCGGATCCAGATTCAGATAGACGTTTCCCATGCTGCAATAAAAGTTTGCATCTCCTGCAAAATGTTGATAGATCGGCTCAAAGAATTCCAGCGCCTCCCCGGAGCGGCCCGTATGGTTCATGGCGTTGAGCTAAGACGTAGCCATCATCTCCAGCCAGGGCTCTGCCGGATTGAGAGGGAGCGCAAAGGATTTTTTATAGTATTGATAGGCGTTTTCGTAATCGTAGATGCTGTTGTAGGATTGTCCCACCTGAAAATAGAGATAAGGATCGGAAGGGTTTTTTTTGATTTCCTGAAACAGCAGAGTGTTATTGCGCTCCGCCTTGCGCTCCATGGCCTCTTTGCCGCCACTGTAGCCTACATGGTCCACCACCAGAGGAATATCATAGCGGGTATAGAGGGTGGTGTCGTTCTTTAAGTCAGCCACCTGCTCGTGAATGATGCCGGTATAGTGGAAGTGTTTTCGGGAAAAGAGCCGTTCTACCCGGTCCGGGTAGTTCGTCTGCGTACCATTGGATTCATAGTAGTTATTCCGAAGAAGCATCCCGACGCCTTGGGGATGAACTTCCGGAGCATGACAGACGGCTTCGACATCAATCTGTGTCAGATATTCATCGCAGTCCAGAAAAAGGACGTATTCATGGCTGGCTTTTTCCAGAGCAAAATTCCGGGCGGCGGAAAAATCGTCCACCCAGACAAAATCATATATGGCATCCGTATACCTTGCGGCGATCTCCTTGGTTCTGTCAGTGGAGCCTGTGTCCACGTAAACGATCTCAAAGGGATAGGAGGCAAGCGGCGCCAGACAGCTTTCTATATTTTTTTCCTCGTTTTTACCGATGATGCATACAGAAATAGGGGTCATGTACTGCTCCTTTTCAGTGTGGTGAGCCTCTCTATGGCAGGGGCAAAGTCGCCGCACTGGGCATAGAGTTTGGCGGCGGAATCGGCATCGCCCAGCTGTTCGAAGATATAGCCGCACTGATACAGCGGCAGAAAGCTATTAGTGCCGTTCTGCCTGCCGGAGGGCATTTGGATTGCCTTCTGATACTGTGCGATCGCCTGCTCGAGCATGCCGTTTTCTCGATAGATATTCCCCATCAGATAGATAAAGTCCGTGGCGGTGCTAAACTCGTCATAGATGCCCTCAAATCCCAGAGCTGTTTCCGCCTGCCCGGTGCGCAACAGCGCATTGCCGTAGGAGACCACCATTGCCTGTACATAGGCAAGCTCGGGATCCAGATCAAAGGACAGTCCCTTGTCGTAGTAAGTGCAGGCGCGGACAAAATCCTCCAGGATCTCACAGCTTTTCCCCAGCTGATAGTAGAGATAGGGATTATCAGGATCCAGCTCCGCCTGCTTTTCTAATAGAGTGAAATTTCTCAGGTATTTTGCGTGTTCCTCCTCCGGAGTCATGTCGTAGCCGGTGTGCAAAAGCGTAGTGTGCAGTAGCATATTCGGGATCTCATGTCCGCGGATGGGAGTGAGCTGTTCATGGATGAGTCCGGTATAGTGGTATAGTTTTCTGTTAAAAAAGCGTTCCGTGTAGTCGGTGTTATTCAATGTGAGGACACCGTTTTCCGTCACCAGATTTTCCCGGGAGACGCTGCCCACCTTATCCGAAAGGTGCTTACGAAAATAGTTAAGCTCCTCCACATCGATCTCTTTTATTGTTTCGTCGCAGTCTATCATAAAGATCCAGTTATTCGAGGCCTCCCGCAAAGAGAAATTCCTGGCGGCGGAAAAATCGTCGCACCAGGGGAAGTCCAGCACCTTATCGGCGTATCTGCCGGCGATCTCCTTGGTCCTGTCAGTGGAACCGGTGTCCACCACCACGATCTCGAAGCCGTAGGGCTTGATGGAGGAGAGACACTGCTCGATCCGGGATTCTTCATTTTTCGCAATAATACATACGGATATAGGATGCATGACGGTTCCTTTCTGAATCTGCGTCTAGTATATCATAAATAGGCCACTATGGCAAAAGTGCAAGCATCTGCCGTACGCGGTCGCGGTAGGTGTGGGCGGCAGCGACTTTAGCGTGGCCGTTTCCGGCGATCGCCTGCCGCTCGTCCTCATGAGCCAGATAGTAGTCCAGCTTTTGCAAAAGGTCCGCTTCGCTTTCATAGCACACAAAGTCTTCCCCTGGGGTAAAGTATTCCAAGAAATCCTCCTGATAATTGGATAGTAAAAAACCACCGCTCCCCAGAATATCGAAGGCACGCAGGGGGATGCCGCTTTCTATGCTGCGCAGGGAAATGTTCAGATTGATCCGGCTCTGTTTAAATACCAGAGGCATCTGCGTGTAGTAGTCCGCCGTGCCGTGGTTATGGAGACCCGGCAGGGTGAAGGTAGGATCCAGCGTAAACAGATCCAAAGGATGCCGTTTCGTGATGGCAGTCAGCAGCCGGAGCCGCTCTATGCCGGTAATCTTGCGGTTGATCACATACTGGGCGTAGAGATACTCTCTGGTCTCCACTCCGTCCGGGTTAGGATCCATGGGAAGCGCTTGATATAACTCTTCCATAATGGGAGACAATGAATCCTGAATGAAATTATAACCCTGTATTTTCATCTGGGCATTCATCAGCCCTTCCAGATAGCCTTTTGCGTAGTCGGACAGGGTTTCCATAC
>CAMWMO010000151.1 GCA_947175305.1 uncultured Lachnospiraceae bacterium | reverse complement strand
CCGTTGGGAAGAGTGGAGTGGGTGAAGTTTTATGGAGCGCTTCTTGGAAAAGAGGAGGAAGCGGAAAGGATTTTTGAAGAGCAGACGGCAATCCTTGCGCGGATGAGTGCTGATGCCAAGACAGATAAGACGGTGGCTTTCTTTTTTATAACATCCAATGGGCTGGTGCAGGTGCGTCAGGCATCCGATTATGTTCCCAAGATGATAGAGCTTGCGGGCGGGAATTATATTTTTGAAAATCTGGGCGATCCCGAAACAAGGCGATCGACTTACAATATGCAGGTGGAAGAGTTTTACAACGGCGCGAAAGATGCGGATATTTTAATCTATAACAGCTCTATTGACGGCGGAGTTTCCGATGTGGAGGAGCTTCTTGATAAATGTGAGCTTTTAGCGGATTTTAAGGCGGTGAAAGAGGAAAATGTCTGGTGTACTTCAAATGATATGTATCAGCAATCCCTCTCCATCGGATATTTAATCGAAGATATACATGCGGTGCTTCAGGGGGAGGAAAAGGATATGCACTATCTTTTCCCGTTACAGTGAGCTGGCAGATGAGAGGAAAGGAATTGTGATTCCTATGCGTGAAAACAGGAAATACAGATATATTGCAGTCTTTATGCTACTCGGCATAGGTATGGGATTCTTTTTTGCGCTGAATGTCTGCATCGGAAGTGCGGGGATTGCCCTGTCGGATATCGGGAGAACACTTGCAGGGCAGGAAAGCAGTGAAACGGTAAAGAGGATTTTGTGGGATATCAGAATGCCGAGGGCATTGGCGGTTCTGATCCTCGGTGGAGCGCTGGCGTTGGCGGGATATCTTTTACAGACCTTTTTCAATAATCCCATTGCAGGCCCTTTTGTGCTGGGAATCTCTTCGGGAGCCAAAATGGCCGTGGCGCTTATGATGGTCTTTATGATGGGGCGGTTGGTCAAGGTGACCTCTGCGGCAATGATTCTTTCGGCGTTTGCGGGAGCGATGCTTTCGATGGGATTCGTACTGTTACTGTCCCACAGAATCAACAGCATGTCGATGCTGGTGGTAAGTGGTGTCATGATCGGTTACATCTGTTCAGCGGTCACGGAGCTGGTGGTAACTTTTGCGGAGGATGCGGATATCGTGAATCTCCACAATTGGTCGCGGGGAAGCTTTTCCGGTATGACATGGGAGAATGTGAGGGTTATAGCGGTGGTGGTCCTGGCGACCGTCATTGCGGTCTTTCTGCTGTCAAAGCCGCTTGGCGCTTATCAGCTGGGAGACGCCTATGCGCGGAATGTGGGAGTGAATCTCCGGCTTTTGCGGGTGTTTATTGTGATCTTTTCCAGTATTTTGTCGGCGTGTATCGTAGCCTTTGCAGGGCCGATTTCTTTTGTGGGGATCGCGGTACCCCATCTGGTCAGGAGACTTATGGGCACGACAGAGCCGATCTGGATGATACCGGCCTGTTTTTTAGGCGGGAGTGTATTCTGCCTGTTCTGTGATCTGCTCGCCAGAACCATGCTGGCGCCGACGGAACTGAGCATCAGCACAGTGACAGCTATTTTCGGGGCGCCAGTCGTGCTCTGGGTTATTGTGAAGAGGAAAAGGACATGAAGCGCTATTATTTTTCCACGAAGAATATGTGTGTCGGGTATGACCGGAGACCGCTGATCAAAGACATAGAGATCACGCTGCAAAAAGGGGAGATTCTGAGTCTGATCGGGCCCAACGGGGCAGGGAAATCAACGGTGATAAAAAGTATTGCAGGACAGCTTAAGCTGCTGGGCGGAACTGTCTGTCTGGGGGAAGAAAATTTACTTGCAATGAAAGCAAGTGACCTGGCAAAGAAAATGTCTGTATTGTTTACAGAGAAGATCAGGGCGGAGCTGAAGACCTGCAGGGATGTGGTAGCGACCGGGAGATATCCGTACACCGGCTGGTTTGGTGTGTTATCTGAGGAAGATGAGCGGATCGTAGATGAGGTGATGGGACTGATTCATATTACCGAACTGAGCGGACAGGATTTTGACAAGATCAGTGACGGTCAGAAGCAGAGAGTGATGCTTGCGAGAGCGATCTGCCAGGAGCCGGAGATTTTGATTCTGGATGAGCCGACTTCATATCTGGATATTAAATATAAACTTGAATTTTTATCGATTTTGCAGGAAATGAGAATAAAAAAAGGACTTACAGTCATTATGTCCCTGCATGAGCTGGAGCTTGCAAAGATCGTTTCCGACAAGATTCTTTGCCTGAAAGGCGAATATGTCCTGCGATATGGTACGCCGGATGAAGTGTTTACTTCCGATTTTATCGAGGGGCTTTTTGATATCAGAGAGGAAGATTTAAATGCGGACGAAAAGCTTCTTGCCTATATCAGGCAGGTAGGGAAACTGTGAAATAGGCGGAGGAGAATATGGCGAAGGTCATTATGGTTCAGGGAACCATGTCCGGGGTGGGCAAAAGTCTTTTGACGGCAGGGTTGTGCCGGATCATGAAACGTGACGGGTATAGGGTCGCGCCTTTTAAGTCACAGAATATGGCACTCAATTCTTTTATTACCGAGGAAGGGCTTGAAATGGGCAGAGCGCAGGTCATGCAGGCGGAAGCGGCAGGGCTCAGCCCCCTTGTGTGTATGAACCCGATCTTGTTAAAGCCCACAGACCATACCGGCTCTCAGGTAATTGTAAACGGCCAGGTTTTCGGAAATATGAGTGCAAGAGAATATTTTTCCTATAAACGAAAGTTGATTCCGGATATTCAGTGTGCCTTTCGTAAGCTGGAAGAAATGGTGGATATCATTGTGATCGAGGGAGCGGGAAGTCCGGCGGAGATCAATCTGCGTGATAATGATATCGTCAATATGGGAATGGCAGAGCTTGTGGATGCGCCGGTACTGCTTGTGGGCGATATCGACAGAGGCGGTGTGTTTGCCCAGCTTTTGGGAACGCTGCAGCTTTTGACAAAGGAGGAGAAAAGGAGAGTAAAGGGGCTTATCATCAACAAATTCAGGGGAGATCAGTCGCTGCTCGATTCTGGCATAGAGATTTTGGAGAATAGGGGCGGTATTCCGGTGATCGGGGTGATTCCCTATATGGAGATCGCATTAGAGGATGAGGACAGCTTGACAGATCGCTTTGCAAGGAAGCGGAGGGGAAAGATTGATATAGTGGTCATTCGCTATCCCAGAATTTCCAATTTTACGGACTTTAATGTATTTGAACAGATATCGGAGGTGTCAGTCCGCTATGTGACAACTGTGTCAGAATTGGGATGTCCGGATATGCTCTTTTTGCCCGGCAGTAAGAATACCATGGGAGATCTGGAGTGGATGCGGGACAACGGGCTGGAAGCCGCTGTAAAAAAGCTGGCAGAGAAAATACCCGTCTGCGGCATATGCGGAGGATATCAGATGCTGGGCAGACAGATTTCCGATCCGGAAGAACTGGAAGCAGGCGGAACCATGAAAGGTATGGAGCTTCTGCCGGTTGCAACCGAACTGCGGCGGGAAAAGATACGCCGTCAGGTACGCGGGACAGTAGATCAGATGAAAGGGGTTTTCGCGGCGCTTTCGGGATTGCATTTTGAGGGATATGAGATCCACATGGGAAGAACGGAACAGGCGGATGATGGGGCGTTTTTTCAGTCTAAGGAGAATGAAAATGTGTATGGCACCTACGTCCACGGCATATTTGACAGCGGCGCTATCGTATCTGCGCTTGTGGATGCACTGGCAAAAAAGAAGGGGATCATCATCAATGGCAGGACTGATGGGGAAGCCGGGATCTGTACCGATTATAAGGCATTTAAGGAGACACAGTACGATAAACTGGCAGATGTTGTGTCGGCTCATCTGAAGATGGAGGAAGTGTATGGAATGCTTCGGGAGGCACATTGGCAATAACGGTAATGCAAAAGAATCATGGGTGAAACTTGCGGTTAATGAGCCGGATGCGGAACTCTATAAGCGGATTTTGCGAAACTGGGACAGAATTGCCAAGCCGTTAGATGGTATGGGAAGGTTTGAATCTCTTACGGCGCAGATCGGTGCGATCTTAGGGACGGAGGAAATTGATATCGCTAAAAAAGCGGTTATCATCATGTGTGCCGATAACGGTATCGTAGTGGAGGGCGTCAGCCAATCGGGACAGGAGGTGACGGCGGCGGTAGCGGCACAGATGGGAAGGGGAGGGTCTTCGGTAGGCAAAATGGCCGCCATGATCGGTGCAGACACCATCCCCATTGATATCGGCATCCATAGCAGTAAACCCATACCGGGAGTGCTTGACCGTAAAATTCGCTGCGGGACAAGGAATTTCAGGCAAGAACCGGCTATGACGAGAGAAGAAGTCATCAGAGCCATTAATACGGGAATAGAGATGGTGGCGGTCAGTAAAGGGAAAGGGTATCGCATTCTGGCTACCGGGGAAATGGGAATCGGAAATACTACCACAAGCAGCGCGGTCACAGCCGCTCTGTTAAGGTGTAAAGTAGAGGAAGTGACCGGGAGAGGTGCAGGACTCTGCGAAGAGAAACTGCGTCGGAAAGGGCAGATTGTTACGGAAGCGATAGAAAAATACAGGCTGTACGATGCGGAGCCTTTCCGGGTGTTGCAAACGGTGGGCGGATTAGATATTGCGGGACTTGTCGGCGTCTGTATCGGCGGTGCCGTCTACCATCTTCCGGTGGTATTGGACGGTGTGATCAGTATGGCGGCGGCGCTTCTGGCGGAGCGGCTTGTACCGGGAACGAAAAAATATCTGATTCCGTCGCATAAGGGGAAAGAGCCGGCGGTGGAGATGCTGACAAAAGCATTAGGGCTGGAACCTGTCATAGATGGAGAATTGGCGCTGGGGGAAGGAACGGGGGCCGTCATGATGCTGTCGCTGCTGGATATGGCATTGTGCATTTATCATGGAAGGACTTTGTTTTCGGATATTAAAATGAAACCATATGAGAGGTATACATAGGGATGATGATATTAGTGATCGGCGGCAGCGGCAGCGGGAAGTCAGCTTATGCGGAGCGCCTGACTGATAATCTGATGAAGAAGGATGCGGATGGGAAGTCAGATGAACGCGGCTGTGCAGCAGAGGCAGAGTGCAGAAAATATTATCTCGCCACAATGAAGGTTTCTGATGAAGAAAGCAGGAAAAAGGTGGAACGGCATAGAAGTCTTAGAGACGGAAAAGGGTTTGATACAGTGGAAC
>CAMWMO010000150.1 GCA_947175305.1 uncultured Lachnospiraceae bacterium | reverse complement strand
GGTCTGAAAGCCGGTGTCGCTGGCATATGCCTCCGGATCCAGCCAGGCTAAAACGCGTCCGCCCCGGAAACCCAGATCATCCACATGTGACTCCGCTGTCTGTACCACATAAAATACTGCCGCCGCTGCCACAGCTATCGTCGCGGCTCCCAGGAAAATAAAACGCTTGTAATCCGGACAGGACACGAACAGCATCAGAACAGCAATCGCCATGACAATAATGGCCGAACTCAGATTGTTGGTGATCTGCCACAACATGACTGCCACCGGCACGGGTGACAACAGCACGATCATAAAACCCTTGTTAGTTCGAATCCCCTTTCCCAGCGTGCAGATCAGACTCGACAAAAACAGGATCATACCCAGCTTTGCCACCTCCGCTACCTGCAGGGAGATCGGTCCTATGTAAAGCCAGCGCGTAGCGCCGCCGGAGCTGTAACCGAAGGGAATGATCAGAAGGATGAGCACCACGGAACCCAGGTAAGCCAGCACCGCGAATCTTTCCCAGAAATGATAGGGGATATTGGCTACCACCATCATCATCACCAGACCCAGAATAGACGCAAACAGCTGCTGTCTTAAGTATCTCGTGGAATCTCCCAGCTTCAGATTCGCCTCGTAGGAGCTTGACGAAAACACCATGACCATACCGAAGCCCACAAGAAACAGCACGATAAACAAAAGGCTGTAGTCCATGAAGCTCTCACCTTTTTGTTGTCTTCTGCGGGAAGCATTTCTCTGTGCCACTTACTCCTTCTCCTCCATCTTGCCTACCATCTCCTTAAACCGCTGTCCCCTGACCTCATAATTGGGGAACATCCCCCAGCTTGCGCAGGCCGGTGACAATAACACCGCATCCCCCGGCTGCGCCTTCTCCACGCAGACCGCAAAAGCCTCCTCAAAGGTATCCGTCAGCACGATATCCTGCAAACCGTGTTTTCTTGCACATTCCGCGATTCTTTCTCTCGTCTGACCGATCAGTACCAGACATTTGACCTTGCCGTCGAAGGCTTCTATCCACTCATCGTATTCGCTCTGCTTATCATAACCGCCGCCGATCAGCACCGTGGGCCGATCCATGGCACGGATCCCCTGGATCGCCGCGTCCGGATTGGTTCCTTTGGAATCGTTATAATAGTCCACGCCCCGCTTCGTCGCCACGAACTCGATCCGGTGCTCCACCGGATAAAAAGCACGGATCACCGGCAGGATCTCTTCCATGGGCACACCGCAGGAGAGCGTGATCGCCATCGCCGCCATCACATTCTCTACATTACAGACCCCTACAAGTTTCATATCGTGAATGTTCATAAGCCTTTCGCTCACACCATTCTTCGCCTGAAAGATCTCTTCTCCCTCCAGATAAAAGCCTTCCTCCAGCTTTCTTTCGGAGGAAAACCACACCACTCGTGCCGGGCAGCGCTCTCCGAAGGCTCTCGTGTAGGAATTCTCATAATTGAGCACACAGACCTCCGCCTGTGTTTGATTTTTACAGACGGCCTCCTTGGCCGCCGCATAATTTTCCATTGTATGATGGCGGTTTAAATGATCCGGCGTGATATTCAGGATCGCAGATACCTGCGGCTTAAACCGCTCTATGGTCTCTAACTGAAAGCTGCTGATCTCCGCCACCGTCACCGTCTCCTCCGTAGCATCGAGTGCCGTCAGCGTATAGGGATTCCCGATGTTTCCCACCACGTCCACATCCTTGCAGTGAGCCGCCATGATCTCCCCCACCAAGGTAGTGGTGGTAGTCTTTCCGTTCGTTCCCGTGATAGCGATCACCGTCCCCTGCCCCATCTCATAGGCAAGCTCAATCTCTCCCCAGATCTTCACGCCCCTTTTTCTGAACTCCTCCACAAAGGCCGTGTCCGTCGGCACACCAGGACTCAACACAACCAGCTCTATACGAGCCTTCTCTTCCTCCGGCAATGCGCCGATCACAATGTCCGCTTTGATGCCAGGCTTGATCTTAGCCCGCACATCCTCTATGTTCAGCTTTTCGTTTTCATCAAACAGCAGCGCGCTCGCTCCCGCATGGTGCAGCGCCTCCACTGCGCCGATCCCACTGATGCCGGAACCTACTACCAATACTCTCTTATCCTTTAAGTTCATACTAACCCCCATAATTCCGTTATACGACCCCACACAACGCTACCAGACACAGCAGCGCTGTCACGATGGAAAACACGGCTACCACCCGCGTCTCCGACCACCCGCACAACTCAAAATGATGATGGATCGGCGCCATCTTAAAGATCCGCTTGCCGCCGGTCAGTTTAAAATACGACACCTGCAGGATTACCGACATCACCTCTGCCAGATAGATAAAACCTACGATAGCGATATAGATCGGCATCTGCATCATGTAGGCAGCAGCCGCCACGAAACCACCCAGCGCCAGGGAGCCCGTATCCCCCATAAAGACGCTTGCCGGATGCACATTAAACAAAAGAAAGCCCAAAAGCGCTCCCACCACAGCGCAGGTGATTGGCTCAATCCCGCTGTCCGTCCCGATCGCCACCACAGTGAAGAAGGTCGCCACCAGCACCGTCACAGAGCTTGCCAGGCCGTCCAGGCCGTCCGTAAAGTTCGTACCGTTTACCGTACCGATCACGATAAAAAATAAAATAGGGATATTCATCCACCCGAAATCCAGATAGACGCCGCTCATAAAGGGCACCTGCATTTCCAGTGACACATCTGTATATCGCTGCAGATAAAAGACAAAGATCCCGGTCACCAATATCTGCAGGGCAAACTTCTGCCATGCCCGAAGCCCCATGGAACGTTTTAATACCACCTTGATATAATCATCCAGAAATCCCACCAGACCAAAGCCCAGCGTGAGAAACAGCACCGGAATGATCCCCGGATAGTCCCGCACAAAAAGAAGGGAAGTGATCACTACGCTGATCAGGATCAGGATACCTCCCATCGTGGGGGTGCCGTTTTTTTTCAGATGGCTCTCCGGTCCCTCCGTCCGCTCCGTCTGGCCCCCCTTGAGCCGCCGCACAAAAGGGCTAACCCCCGGCCCCAGCAGGACGCTGATCGCAAAGGATACCATCACCGAAATTAAGATCGTGCTATTCATCATTCCTCCATATACCTCTGACTTACGTTCAGCTCGCGCCATTCGCAAAATCGCGCTGCTGATCATGCAAGCATTTCTGACTTTTACTCGCAAACCCGCATAAGCAGACACGAAATGCTCCGCATTCCTCGTTCGCGTTGCTCGTCATAAATCGCCATAGCCAGTCTTGCATGCCAGCATGCATCCTGTCTTTGCCGCTTTCTGACTCTGCTTATACGGACATTATATTACTTTTTCTCCAAATAGGGAAGAATATTCTCAAAGAGCTGCTTCACCACCGGTGCCGCGATCTGACCCCCATAATAGGTTCCCTGGGGATTATGAATGACCGCCAGCGCCAGAACCTGCGGATCATCCGCCGGCGCAAAACCCAGAAAAGAAGCAATATACTTGCCGCTCCCTCGAGGCAGAGTCTGACTGGTGGCTGTTTTGCCGCCCACGCGGTATCCCTCCACCGCGCCGTTCCTGCCGCTGCCATCCGCTACCACCTGCTCCAGAATATAGCGCATGGTCTCTGAGGTCTCCTCCGACACCACATCCGTTCTCACGGGATAACTGAACACCTCGGTGTTCCCGCCGTCTGCCTCTACTGCCTTCACGGCAAAATGGGGTGTGATACGCCTGCCGCCGTTGATAATAGAGGCCGCTGTTGTGGCCAACTGGATCGGAGTGATCTGAAAGGACTGCCCGAAGGAGATCGTTGCCAGCTCCACAGGTCCGATATTCTCCATCTTGTGCATGATCGTACCAGCCTCCCCCGGCAGATCAATCCCCGTCTTATCCAACAGCCCAAACTGTCTGAAATAAGAGTAGTACCGTTCCACACCGATCCGAAGTCCCACCGTGATAAAGACCGGATTGCAGGAATTCATGGTGCCCTGCACAAAATCCTCCGTGCCATGGCCTCCTACCTTGTGACAGCGGATCTTTCGATCCTCCACCATGATAAACCCCGGACAGTTAAAGGTATCTGTAGGCTTCACCGCACCGGACTCCAGTCCCGCCGCCGCCGTGATGATCTTAAAGGTGGAGCCGGGCTCATAGGTATCATTGATACAGCCGTTTCTCCACATGCTGTTTAAAAGCTCCTGCCGTTTTTTCTCGGAAAAAGCCATGGCATCCATGCCGTTCAGGAGGGTATAGGGATTATTTAAATCAAACTCCGGCACATCCGCCATTGCCAGAATCTCCCCGTTTTGCGGATTCATGACCAGAATGGATACCCGGTCCGCCTCCTTGGTCTCCATGGTCTGCATGGCAAGCTGGGTGGCATAACTTTGGATATTGATATCAAGGCTGATGTAGAGATCGCGGCCGCTTACCGGCTCCACTCTCTCCTCCCCCTCCTCATCCTGCTCCACTCCCGCGGCGTCGGTCACCGTTAAGATCGTTCCCGCTTCTCCCTTCAGATATTCCTCATAGACTACCTCCAGCCCAATGATTCCCTGATTGTCCCCTCCGGTAAACCCCAGCGCCTTGGAAGCCAGTGTATCATAGGGATAATATCGTTTGTAATCTTCATCCACCTTGACCCCGTCAAGCCCTCTTGCCCTGATGGCATCCCCCGTCGCTTTGTCCACATTGCTCTTGATCTTCTCTATGGAAGAGTATTTTTCTACCCGCTTTCTGACATACTCCTCCGAAAGTCCCAGCTCCTCTACCAGAACAGCGGTCACCTCATCTGCATCTGTGATCTGGCTATGGATCACCGATACGGTGCAGACCGTTTTGTTATCCGCCAGGATCTTGCCGTTTCTGTCTATAATACGCCCTCTGGCCGCCTTAATACTCCGTTCTCTCTCGTGGAGCTGTCTGGCCTTCATCGTGTAATATTCAGACTGAAATACCATCAGATAGACTAATCTGCCCGCAAGGCCGATAAGTACCAGCGCGCACAGGAAAAAAACGGTCACCGTCTTGCTTCTGTGGTAAGTCTTATGATCCATAAAGAAAACCTCACAAAAAGGTATTAATATAATCTATTATCCTTTTTATAAGGTTATTCTCTCTTTACGCTATTCTATTCCTTACGGAGCCCCCTTCGGCGCGGTTTCATCGTCCGCCCCCTGAGGCGGTACCGATCCTTCTCCCACCAGACTGTCACCGCC
>CAMWMO010000149.1 GCA_947175305.1 uncultured Lachnospiraceae bacterium | reverse complement strand
TATCTGCACTATTGTATTCCTCCGGCATTTCTCCTGCAGCATCCATTTGAACTACCGCTATATTTTTATCACTATCACGTTCTATCGAAACGCCGGAATAAATAAAAAAAAGGAAAGAAGTCGAAAAAATCAGTAAAAGAAACGGACAGTTATATGCGATTTCCAGAAAAGTTCTCATCTTATTATTATTCATATCATGCCTCTTTATACAAACAGATGCGTGTTAAAATCTAAAATACAGGAACGGATTATTGTCTCCTCGAATGATCCCCCGCACAGAAAACCAGAACACCGCCAGAAGAATCAACACCATGAACCAACGATCCTTCCACTTATAATACAGCTTTGCGGGCAGGGGTGTCGCAAAAATAACACACGCTATCAATAATATGCCATATTCCTTGAGATACCTCATAAGCTGTGTGGTTCCCACCAGGACCGCTTCCCGGTGATAACCGATCATATTGCCCAGATACGCTGCAAGCTGCCCCATATCTGCGATCGCAAAGATCATCCAGGTGACAGGGATCAACAGGATCGTGTACAGATGTCCCAATGCTCTGCTGCTCTCAAGCCATTTGCCATAGGTTCGCTTCTCCAGAGAAATGAGTAGAAAAAAGGCGATGCCCCAGAGCAAAAAATTCCATGCCGCACCATGCCAGAGTCCCGTGAGCGCCCAGACGATCAACAGATTAAGGGTCGTTTGGCCATTCCCCCGACGATTTCCCCCCAGCGGAATATAAACGTATTCCCGAAACCAGCTTCCAAGTGTAATATGCCATCTTCTCCAGAATTCTGAAACAGAACGCGAGGTATAAGGCTCATTGAAATTACGGGGGATCCGAAAGCCAAGCATCTTACCGAGTCCCATCGCCATCACGGAATAGCCCCAGAAATCAAAATAGATCTGAAAGGAATAGGCGAAAGCTCCCAGCCATGCCACCGACACATGGAGTCGTCCCGCGCCCGCCGTCATGATCAGATTCCAGAGCGTGCCGATCTGGTTCGCCAAAAGCACCTTGAGTCCCAATCCCAGCGTGAAGAGCTTGAAGCCGTTCTCCAGATCTCGGATGCGTACCCGTCTTACTGCCAATCGCTCGGACACTTCCCCGAAACGTACAATAGGGCCGGCGATCAACTGGGGAAACATACAGATATAGGTGGCAAAGGTTAGCAGATCTGCCCTCTTCTGTACCATCCCCCGATAACAGTCTATCTGGTATGATATCATCTGAAAGGTATAAAAGCTGATTCCCAGCGGCAGTGCCAGCGAAAATAACGGCAGCGCTTTCTGTCCCGCAAGGGTATTGATACTGCCCGCCGCAAAATCCCAGTACTTAAAGACAAAAAGCACACCCAGATCAAGCGCCACAGCCGCTGCCAGCGCACGCTTTTTCCGTCTCATTGCTTTTTGCTTCCGGTTTGACTGGGGGGAGCGTGGCTCCCAGAACATATAACAGTTCAGCCCATAGTTTGTCAATACAGACAAAAGAAGCAGCAGAACAAAATACGGTTCTCCTACTCCATAAAAAATCAGGCTTCCCAGTAAAAGTATGATATTGCGATATTTAGGCAACGCTAAATAAACTATTATAAAAATCGGCAGAAACCGAAATAAAAAACCCACACTGGAAAATAACATCGAAAGAACTCCCTACGAGTGTGAACACAAGCTAAAGTGGTTTATCCTATGTAAAAATCTATATCTAGTATATTCCAGGCAGAATCATTTGACAAGCCCATAAATCAAATTTAAGTATTTCATAAGTTTTTTCTGAGGCCCTTCGGATAATGGTTTTTAATCTGTCCGCCCGAAGCCTTTCCAAACCCTAAAGGATACCCCTCATAGACAAGTAACAGCCATCCTCTCTCCTCCTGACAAGCCACACTCTCCCCGCGCAGATATGCCTTTGCCTCCCGCTCCGTGAGAATTTTTGTCCGGCTCACCTTTTGCGGATCCAGAGAAAGCGCCAGCGCATGAGCCGGCTCAAACCGATTCTTCTTTTCTGTCAAAAGATGCAGTCCCGGCCGCAGAACCTTCACACCCGAAAGGGAGATCATCCCCTCCGGCACCAGATAGATCTGTTCCCCAAACCGCAAAAGCTGTCCCGGTCGGCTCTCCAGCCATCCTGCCTCCAGCTCAAGTTCCTCTGTCAGGAAATCACCGACAAGTTTACATAACTTTTTATCACGAACAGGTTCCTTCTGTCCACTCTCCCACAGCCCCGTCTCCCTGCCTTTTCGCAGTCTGGCCACATAATGCCCCTCGCCCCGCAGAAAGTGGGGCCACAGCCGCAGGGTATGCTCTATCCCCGGTACAGGCTGTCCGATCCACTCTGCCCGCCCCGGTGAAAACAGATCCTTACAAGCGATCTCTTCTATACTATATTCTTCATGCCCTTGCAAAAATGCACTGATCGTCCCCTCGTTCTCCTCCGGAGAAAAGGTACAGGTGGAATACACCAGCATACCGCCCGGCTTCAGCATCTTCGCCGCCTCCTCAAGAATCAAAGCCTGCCTGTCCGCACACATCTGCACAACCTCAGGACTCCACTCCCGCCTTGCCGCCTCCTCTTTCCGAAACATTCCTTCACCGGAACAGGGTGCATCCACCAGGATCCGATCAAAAAAGCCGGGAAACAGCAATGCCATGCGTTCCGGCTTCTCAGCACATACCACGCAGTTGGTAATTCCCATGCGCTCCACATTCTGAGACAGAATCTTGGCGCGATCCCCGATCACCTCATTGGCCACAAGCAATCCCTGCCCCTCCATCCTGCCGGCGATCTGGGTAGACTTACCTCCCGGTGCGGCGCACAGATCCAGTATCCGTTCTCCCGGTACAGGATCCAGCGCCGTCACCGCCGCCATCGCAGAAGGCTCCTGAATATAATAGGCTCCCGCCTCGTGCAGCACATGCCGGCCGGGCTGGTTTACGGCATCATAATAATACCCTTCCCGCGCCCAGGAAATCTTTTCCAACGGGAAGGGCATCATCCTGATAAAATCCTGCTCTGTGCCTTTTTGCAGATTACGCCGCAGACCGTACTGCCGTCCCTGGCTATAGCTCGCCGCAAAGGCACCATACTCACTGCCCAGAAGCCTTCTCATCTTTTCTATAAAGGCTTCCGGCAGTATCTCTCTCTCATCCGTCATATTCTATACCAAGAGCGCTCCTCCAAAGAACGCCTTCTGTTCCTCCGTCACAAGGATCCGCAGGGGTTTATCCTGTTCCTTGCGGTGCCCCAGCTTTGCCATAAATCTTCCGTAGGCCTTAAAGCCTCCCTGAGGGATCATCTGAATCTTTACCTTATCGAGTTCCGCCAGCTCCCTGTCTCTCTTATAACCGGCACAGCTCTCCATCAGGCATTCATCCAAAAGCTCCTCCGCATCCTCTGGCAATTTCCCCTCCGCCAGCTCCAGATAGAGCAAATACCGCGGCAGCCGCTTGGTGTAATCTCCATCCACGCAGTAGCCTTCCGCGATGCACTCCGCCCGCCTCTGGAATTTCCGCAGAGCACTCTCCAGTTCACGCACATTCATCTTCTCGTCCGCAATATTAATCACCTGACTCTTCCTGTAGCAGACACGCACTATAGGCGCCTGCCCCTTGAAGCCCACGACCTCCACCACATCCCCGATGGCATATCGGTATGCGCCCGAAAAAGTTGTGATCAACAGTTCATACTTGGTGCCAACCTCCACATCGCGGATTGTGTACATTCTATATCCGTCCCCGGTCTCCGAAAAGAATTCATAAAAACAGGTGTCCGGCAGGAGCACATAGTAGGCATCCTCCGCATTTAAATCACTGGCAATGCCGAAGCATCCCTCTGAAGCTGCATAGGTAAAATAATGAATGGGCAGATCCCCGATATACCGTTTCAGCATATCCATATAGGGCGCAAACATACTACCGCCGATCACTCGACAGTATTTAACCTTAGGCCAGATCTTCTGCACCAGCCCATCTTCCAGATTCTCCTCGGCAATCTTCCGCAGCTGCGCAGCTCTCTCAGGATTGGCTGACAGATGCTCCCGCAGATACTGTTCCCAGCTATGGCTCACCGCAAAGCATTCACTGACCTCTCCTGTCTCAATATCCGAGAGAAATGCCTCCCAATTTTTCACCAGATATCGAAACATCCCTACAAGACGGTTTACAAATACGCCATGGATCGCCGTCACATCAGCGCAGTCCAGTGCAAAACGCAGCTTGACATACAGCATATCCTCCATCTCTTCCGGGAACAGCACCTCTTTGGGTGCTGTATAACACCCGATATCTAATTCGTCCTTCGCCTCCAGATATCGATGCAGGGCACTTGCCCGCACACCGCTCATTGTGCCATCCGGCATAAAATCCCGACGAAATTCTCCGGTCTCAAAAATCTTTCCAAACAACTCCTCGTCCGCAGCATCCGGAACCTGCTTCCGGATCGTCTCCCGGATCAGATCATTCCAATAAAACCGTTGTCTCTGAATATCCCGCTCCAGGATCGGCACATACTTCGGCGAGTCCGTGCTGCCGGAGCTGATGCAGTAATACACAGGCTTCTCTTCTGTGAGCAGTCCCTCTTCCCCTTCCACCTGACGCTCTATGATGGCTTCATAATCATAATGAAATGTAATGGGCAGCTCCTTCTGATACTCCTCCACAGAGTGAATATCTTCAAATCCGAACAGCCTTCCATACTCCGTATCCTTATTTTCCGCAAGCCTGTCCATCAGGAACTTCTCCTGCTCTGCGAACGCATTGTTGCATAATTCCTCAAAACGGGCTGTCGCGCTCATTTCACCCTTTTCTCCCCCCATTGCCTCCTCCTTCATCTTTCCCCAAAAATACAGTACAGATAATGACATTATATGCGATTTTTGACATAAAAGCAATAGGATGTACAACTCCGGGTATCGTTTTTCTGACGGTTTTTATTGCGCATTCTCCGCAAAGCCGCTATAATAGCAAATGATTGTATACACAAGAGGATAATGAGGAGGAAAAAATTTATGACATCGACTGTTTGTATCATCATTGCGATCATCGCCTATCTGGGCATCATGATCTATATCGGTATAGCCTATTCCAAACAAAGTACACAGGCCTCGGAATTTTTCCTGGGCGGCCGCAAACTCGGTCCCCTGGTCACCGCCATGAGCGCAGAGGCCTCCGACATGAGCAGCTATCTGCTAATGGGCCTGCCCGGCCTGGCCTATCTGTCCGGCTT
>CAMWMO010000148.1 GCA_947175305.1 uncultured Lachnospiraceae bacterium | reverse complement strand
AGCAGCTCCGATGTGAGCGTCGTGATTAACGACTGCGTGATACAGCAGACAGGCCAACCTCAGGAACTATACGACGATCCTTCCAATTTATTCGTGGCTTCTTTTCTCGGGACGCCGCCCATCAATCTCTTTGAGGGCCGGGTACAGGACGGTCGTCTCCTTCTCGACAAAGACGCCGTTCTGCAGGTAAAGGGCGTTCCCGACCAGGCCGTGCATGTGGGCATCCGCCCGGAGGGCTTCCTTCTGCAAAAAGACGGTTCCCTCTCCTGTGCCTTTGTCCGCCGCGAGGTCATGGGACGCGATGTGAGCATCGTCTCCACACATCCGGCTTCTCAGGCCCCTTCCATCCGCTCTATTGTGGATGCCGAAAGTTGTCAGAATCTATCCGGAGAGACCGTCCGGTTTGCCCTGCATCCACGAAAGGTCTTTCTGTTTGACAAAACCACCGGAGCACGCATTCCCTGTGAGATCAAAGAAAGGTAAAGGTAGCGCACTATGGAAAAGCAAAACCGGAAGGGATGGCTCTATCTGCTGCCCGCTCTCCTCTTTTTGGGCGCTTTTATGGTCTATCCTCTGATCGATGTGTTTGTCTACTCCTTTGAGGAGGGCTACACCTCCGCCTCCCAGACCTTCTATGGCGTGGGCGGCTACAATTATTCCTATGTCCTGCATGACGCTTATTTTTTGCAGACGCTCAAAAACACCTTTATTCTGGTCATCATCACCGTGCCGGTCTCCACGGGACTTGCCCTCTTGATCTCCGTGGCTCTAAGTGCCGTCAAGCTTCTGCGGGAGCTGTTTCAGACGATATATTTTCTGCCCTATGTGACCAATACGCTGGCAGTGGGCCTGGTGTTTATGATCCTCTTTAAAAAAACGCCCTACTCTGACGGGCTGGTCAATCTGCTGATCCGCTTTTTCGGCGGCAGCTCCGTAGACTTTATCGACGGCCCCTACTGGGCAAAAATGTTCGTCCTGTGCTTTTACACGATCTGGGTTGTCATGCCCTTTAAGATCCTGATCCTGACAAGCGCCCTGGCAAGCGTCAATCCGATCTACTACCATGCTGCCAAGGTGGATGGCACCGGGCGCCTGCGGATGTTTTATAAGATCACTCTGCCCATGATCTCCCCCATGCTCTTCTATCTGGTGATCACAGGCTTTATCGGCGCGTTTAAAGCCTACAGCGATGCGGTAGCCCTGTTTGGCACCAATCTGAACGCGGCGGGCATGAACACCATTGTGGGTTATGTGTACGATATGCTTTACCGGGACAGCGGCGGTTATCCCTCCTACGCCTCTGCGGCGGCCATTTTTCTGTTTGCCATCGTTTTGACCATTACCTGCATCAATCTGCTGGTGAGCAAAAAGCATGTACACTACTAATGTTGTGGCATTTGTCGAATAGCCAAAAAAGAGGTTTTCATTATGAAAAAAAATCGTTTTCTCACAATATTGACATATTTGTTTCTGGGATTCTGGGCGCTGGTCGTACTGTTTCCCTTCTACTGGATGGTACTGACTTCCGTGAAGGATTACGCCGCTTACAATGCAGAATACATTCCCAGGTTTTTTACTCTCTCCCCCACCCTGCAAAATTATGCGGATGCCTTTACCACGGTTCCGCTTGGCCGGTATCTGCTCAATACGCTTATCTTTACAGTGATCACCACGGCTCTCATGCTGATAGTCATCACTCTGGCGGCCTTCGCCTTTGCCAGACTTCACTTCGCGGGCAGGGATCTCGCCTTCACCTTGTTTCTGGCACTGATGATGATTCCCAATGAGCTGGTGGTCATCACCAACTTTACCACCATCACCAACCTGGAGCTGCGAAACACTTTTACCGGCCTGATCCTTCCCTCCGTGACCTCGGTGTTTTACATTTATCTACTGCGGGAGAATTTCGCCCAAGTACCCGACGAGCTGTATTATGCCGCCAAAGTGGACGGCACTTCGGATCTGCGGTATCTGCGACGGGTGCTGCTCCCTATCTGCAGGCCCACTCTGGTCACCATCACGATCCTGAAGATCATCGAGTGCTGGAATTCCTACGTATGGCCGCGCCTGATCACAGATGACGCCGATTATTATCTGGTGTCAAACGGTATTCAGGAAATACGGGAGAATGGTTTCGGTCGGGCAAACATCCCCGCCATGATGGCTGCCGTGGTGGTGATCTCCCTGCCTCTCGTGCTTTTGTTTCTTCTGTTTCGCAAACAGATCATGTCCGGCGTAGCCAGAGGAGGTACAAAGGGATGAAAATAAAGTGGAAAAAAAGATTGGCAGTACTTTCCCTCGGCGCAGGACTCCTCACGCTCTCCGGCTGCCACGGTTCCAAGGCCCTGCCGGAGTTCAGTGTGCCAGCTGACTTTGACGCTTCCGGAAATTATGAGATCACCTTCTGGGCCAAAAACGACACCAACAAATGCCAGACCGACGTCTATCAAAAAGCCATCGCAGACTTTGAAACGCTCTATCCCAATATCAAGGTCAATATGAAGCTCTACACTGACTACAACAGAATCTTTAACGACGTCATCACCAATATTTCTACCGGCACTACCCCCAATGTATGCATCACCTACCCGGATCATATCGCTACCTACATGACCGGTAAAAACACCGTGGTTCCTTTGGACGGACTTTTTGCGGATGAAAAATACGGTCTCGGCGGAAGCGAACTTCTCTACGACGGACCGACAAGGGAGGAGATCATTCCACAGTTTCTCTCCGAGTGCGTTCTGGAAGAGCAGCACTATGCCCTTCCCTACATGCGCTCCACAGAGTGCTGTTATATCAACAAGACCTATGTGGAAAAGCTGGGCTACGAACTGCCGGAGGTACTGACCTGGGATTTCGTCTGGGAGGTATCGGAGGCCGCCACGGCGAAAAACGCGGACGGCACCTTTGCCTTAAACAGCCAGAATGTGATGATCCCCTTTATCTACAAATCCACGGACAATATGATGATCCAGATGCTCAGACAAAAGGACGCCGGTTATTCCACACAGGAAGGCGATATCCGGCTTTTTAACGACACCACCGAAGAAATCTTATACGATGTGGCCGCCCATGTGGAGTCAGGCGCTTTTTCCACCTTTAAGATCTCCAGCTATCCCGCTAATTTTCTCAATGCGGGCCAGTGTGTCTTCGCCATCGATTCCACCGCAGGTGCGACCTGGATGGGCGCCGAGGCGCCTCTCTCCGATATCAGCGAGGACGCCTTTGTCTCCTTTGAGACGGCGGTGCGGATGGTGCCTCAGTTTGACCCGGAAAATCCCCGGATGATTTCCCAGGGGCCTTCTGTCTGCGTCTTCAACAAAGCCGATCCCCAGGAGGTGCTGGCATCCTGGCTCTTTGCACAGTATCTTTTAACCAACGAGGTGCAGATCGGCTACGCTCAGACAGAAGGATATCTGCCTGTCACCTCCAAGGCACAGCAGTCGTCTGCCTATCAGGACTATCTGGCGCGAAGCGGTGAGGACAATAAAACCTATTACCCGATCAAAATTGATGCCTCCACCCTTCTTCTTGAGCATACCGGAGACACCTTCGTGACCCCCGTCTTCAACGGCTCCGCCGCTCTCAGAAACGCCGCCGGTCAGCTCATTGAAAATGTGGCAAACTCCGTGAGACGCCATGAGACGGTGGATGAAGACTACATGGAAGGGCTCTATTCGGATGTTACCGCGCTCTACCGCCTGGACCAGAAGGATATTGCCTCAGGCGGCAAACAGGAGCTTGGCTCTCTGCCGGGAGCCGCCGTGCTTCTTCTCGCCGCACTGGCTGTCTCCTGGCTCCTGATCCTGCTCTATGTACTGCGGGATTTTGTCAAAAAAAAGAAAAAACATTGATTTATCTGGAAGGTGTGGTATAATCGTCGCAGGCTCGGTGATTCCGGTCATCGACAAACCCAAGTCTGCACCTGACAGCAGGTGCACAAGCATGAGGAGGATTATTATGAAAAAGAAACTGGCATTAACCCTGACACTTGCCCTTGTTTTATCTCTCACCGCCTGCGGTAAGAGCCAAGACAGCGGCTCCGACGAAAAGTCCGAGGGCGTTATGACCTACGCCGAGTATGTGGATGCTGCGCTTGACAGCGAGGTCGTGATCGAGACTTATGTCCAGGCAAAACAATCCTGGTGGGAGGACAAGGCTACGCTTTACACCCAGGACAAGGACGGCGCGTACTTTATTTACAACGCTGTCTGCTCTGAGACAGACTACGACAAGCTTACACCCGGCACAAAGATCAAGGTGACCGGCTATAAGACCGAGTGGTCCGGTGAGGTAGAAGTAGCCGAGGGCGCATCCATCGAGATCGAGGATGGCAATTATGTGGCTCCTGTAACCGATGTGACCGACCTCTTAGGCAAAGATGAACTGATCAACCACCAGAATAAATTCGTATCCTTTAAGGGTATGACCGTGGAAGCTGCGGACGACAGCGGCGCCGCTTTCCTCTACAACTGGGACGGATCCGGCGAGGACGGCAGCGATCTCTACTTCAACGTCTCCTTAAACGGTGAGACCTACACCTTCACTGTAGAGTCCTACCTCTGTGACAGCAGCACCGAGGTTTACCAGACAGTCAAGAATCTGAATGTTGGTGATACCGTGGATATGGAGGGCTACCTCTACTGGTATGAGGGTGTAAATCCCCATATCACTTCTGTCACCGTAAAATAGTCAAAAAAGTAGGGAGAAGGTTTATGGCCTTCTCCCTGTTATTTCGTACAATCTTTCCAACTGTTCCGCACTAAGCTCTCTGGGACCTCCAAGCCGTGTGGTCCGATAGAGAAGCTCCGCATAAAATTCCACAGATTCCATCTTCATATAGGCTGAGAGCAGATCCTTCGCCCAAGTGAGCGCTCCGTGATGCTCTAACAGGATTGCCTCGTACTCCGTCAGATAAGGTTCAACAGCGTCCGGTATCTCCACTGTGGAGGGTGTGCCGTAGGGAGCTAAGGGGATCCTTCCGAAATTGACGATCACCTCCGGCATAATGGGTCGTTCCAGCGCCTGTCCCATCACCGCAAAACTGGTGGCAAAGATCGGATGGGCGTGTACCACCGCCTGGATATCGGGCCGCTTCTGGTACACTCTCAGATGCATCTTCACCTCCGAGGACGGTCCAAATCCCTCCGCCATTTTCAGCACATTTCCGGAAACATCTATTTTACACAGCTGCTCCGGCTTCATAAATCCCTTGGAAACACCGGTGGGTGTGCAGAGAATCTC
>CAMWMO010000147.1 GCA_947175305.1 uncultured Lachnospiraceae bacterium | reverse complement strand
CAAGTTGAAAAGCGCCGGGATGATCAAATCATTGTATTTGTTTCCCCTGGCCATGCCCACGGCGACGATCGTTATTGTGTGGAAGATGGCTTTCTACAAGCAGGGTTTCTTTAATCTGGTGCTTACGAGACTGGGAGAAATGACGGGCTTGTGGGGGGAGATTCATACGGATTATCTGGGCAGCAGTGCTTCTTTCTGGGTATTGGTATTCAGTTACATATGGAAAAATGCGGGCTATACGGTCGTGTTGTGGCTGGCGGGGATTTTGGGGATCCCGTATGAGATGCTGGAGGCGGCGAGAGTGGACGGCGCATCCGAGCGGCAATGCTTTTTTAAAATTGTGCTTCCGAATCTGAAAGGGAGCCTGTACACGATTGTAATCCTTTCGATCCTTAATTCATTTAAGATCTATCGGGAGGCTTATCTGGTAGCCGGAGCATACCCGGAACAGGATATGTACCTATTGCAGCATTTGTTCAATAACTGGTTTGTGAATCTTGATTTTGATAAGATGGCGGCGGCAACCGTATGCGTGGGTGGAGTTTTATTTGCGGGTATCATGCTATTGCAATATTTATGGGACAGCAGAGAATAGCAATATAAAAAGAAAAACTTGTCCGAATTATGAGGGGAAGAAGAGTATGAAAACAAAAAGGGGAGCGAACAAATTATTATCAATGCTGTTGTCGGTTTCTATGCTGCTGATATTGCTTAGCGGATGTGGAAATGGAGAAGAAATTTCGGAAAATAGTGATGGAAATGAGCAGAATGCACAGGCGTCCTCAGAGGTTACGGCAATGGGGCGTTATGTGGAAGAAACTGCGAGTTTACCGGATGAGGTTTATATAGCGAAAATTTCTCGATTAGAGGATGGGAGCTTAGTCATATGTAAGTCCTATTCCCCGTTATATATTTCAAAGGATAACGGAGTGACATGGGAAGTTGACGAGAGCATAACAGGCAGCGGAATATGGGAAAATAAGAGTTTGGTTTATGATGTGGCAACCGGGGCTGATCATACGATTGCCATTATTTATGATGATTATGAGAAAGCTCATGAGCAGGGTGAACTAAATCCAAGACTTTGTCTGATCAAACCTGACGGTACTGAGATTACCATAAATATTCCCGTTACGGCAGAGGATGGGGATCCGGTCGGTGTGTGGATATCGGATACAGGAAGGATTTTTGTGAGTACAGGAGGTTCCAATATTTATGAAGCCTGGGAGGACGGAAACATTGAACTGTTTTTGGAACTTGATTCCGCTTATCATCCACGTTTGATTCAGTGTCAGCAGAATCTTATGGTAATGGATGGAGGTATGCATAGTGAGCTCCTTATTTATGATATGGAGAAGAAGCAGTACATTGAGGATGAAGTTTTAAAGGAGTTTGTGAGTGAAAATTATGAAGACAGGACGAATAGTGAAGGATATGATATGTATTTCTTCCTGGAAGAGCAAGGAGTCATTTATCTGGCGGGTCAAAAGGGGCTGCACCGTCATGTAATAGGCGGCAGTGCCATGGAACAGGTCATAGACGGAAAACTTACCACCTTTAATGATCCTTCTAATCAAGTGTGTGGCATGATCAAACTGGAAGACGATGACTTTGTGACGTTGTTTAGCGGTAAGGGAGCGGTTCGCTATGTTTATAATCCGGATATCCCTACTGTGCCGAATGAGAAACTTAAAGTTTACAGCCTGCAGAAAAACGATACGATACGGCAGATGATTTCTTTGTACCAGATAAAAAATCCGGAGGTTTGGGTAGAATATGAAATCGGTATGGAGGATGGAATTGCTGTCACAAGAGATGATACGCTGAAAAAACTGAATACCAAAATCATGGCAGGAGAGGGTCCCGATGTATTAGTGTTGGACAATATGCCGCTTGATTCCTATATTGAAAAGGGGCTGCTTCTTGATATGGGCCCGATTCTTTATAATTTAAGCGGTGAAGAAGCGCTGTTTACGAATATTATGGATGCCATGAAAACAGAGGACAAACTATATGTAATGCCCATCGAAATACAGATTCCGGTAATGTATGGAGATAAGGAATATATTGCCGGGGCAGATAATCTGGAGGGGATTGCCGATATAGTGGAGGAACTGCGGAAGGAATATCCGGAAGAAGAACATGATTTATTAGGTGTGTATTCGGAAAGAGAAATCATGTATCTGTTCTCTATGGTTTCAACGCCGGCATGGACGGCGGAAAACGGTACAATTGACATGGGAGCGATTGCGGAATTTCTGACGCAGATGAAAAGAATTTATGATGCGCAGATGGACGGACTTACGGAAGAAACAACTTGGTTTCATGGAGTTTATCCTTTATGGGATCAAGAGCATATGGGAGGGAGAACCACAGATGTTACGAGCCGTTTTTTAGGGCAGACTCATATCACAGGCGGCACGGTGTACACTAATTATGGATTTGGACACCTGAATTCCGTAAGAAAAATTGAAAAATATGAAAATGATGAATGGATTCCTATGAATGGCCAAAGCAGCAAGGTGTTTCTTGCACAAACAATGGTGGGGATTAACGCAATGTCAGCGTCTGCGGATAAGGCGGAGGAGTTTATAAGAGGATGTCTTAGTAAAGAAAACCAGTCCTATCTGTTTAATGGATTTGCAGTGAATCAGGCGGCATTTGATGAAGACTTTATATATGACGGAAGCCAGGGCCGCACGGAGGGAACATGCGGGATGTTGGAAATGTCTGACAAAGATGGATTACGTGTCAGTCTGGATATTTATTGGCCGGATGAGGAACAGATTGCCAGATTAAGGAAATGCATTGAAACGGCAGATACGCCTTACATAGAGAATACTTTGCTGGAGGAAACCGTATATGAAGCCGGTACTGAGTATATGTGTGGGAACATCAGTCTGGAGGAAGCGGTAAGTGAGATCGAGAAGAAGCTGGCGATTTTCATGGCAGAATAAAAACAAAGTGTTGTTTTAGTGAAAAGATTCCGGGAATATTTTCTGAATCTCCAAACCCGGGAGGGCAAAGAATTATGAGTAAAAAAATAAAGCATATAAAGCGTGAATTTATAGCATTTCTTCTTTTGCTGCCGGCGGTATTCGTGTGTCTGCCGATCATTATGCTGGTGACGGGATCGGTGATGAGCAACGGAGAACTGAGGCAGCACCTTTCGCCGATATTTTCCGATGCGCTGGATTATATCAGCTGGAAGATCATGCCTGATTATCCGACTTTTGAAAATTACGGCAAACTGCTTTTTATGACGCCGCAGTTTTTCGTCCTGTTTTGGAATTCCATTAAGATGGTAGGATGCATATTGGCGGGACAGATGTTTGTGGGCGTGCCGGCAGCCTGGGCCTTTGCCGCCTATCAGGTGAGGGGGAGCAGAGCGCTGTTTGCGCTCTATGTGGTGCTGATGCTTTTGCCCTTTCAGGTGACCATGCTTTCCAGCTATCTGGTGCTTGACAGATTTTCTCTAATGAATACCCATTCCGCCATCATTCTGCCGGCTGTCTTTTCCACCTTTCCGATTTTTTTATCATACGGTGGTTTCCGGGCGATTCCGCCGCAGCTTTTTGAGGCGGCCCGTATTGACGGTGCGGGTGAGTGGAGAATATTTATACAAATAGGTATTCCGTTGGGGAAAAGTGGATTATTGTCTGCCATAGTGTTAGGGTTTTTGGAATACTGGAATCTGATGGAACAGCCGTTGGCGTTTCTGGAGGATAAGGCGCTCTGGCCCCTTTCCTTGTATCTGCCGGAGATTTCCTGGACGCAGGCAGGGTTTGCGCTTTGCGCGTCGTTTATCACCCTGATACCGGCGGCCTTTGTGTTTGTGCTGGGGCAGGACTATCTGGAGCAGGGGATTATTTATTCGGGACTCAAGGAGTGAGAGGTATGGATAAAAGAAAAAAGAAAATCGGTGCGGGGTTAATATTTTTTCTGGTTTTTATGTGGCTGTGCACACTTATTTCTAAGAGCATATACGCATCCAGGCTGCCTATGGTGACCACCTGCAGAGCGGATTCCAAATATATCGAGCATGTGGTGGAGGCCGAGGGCATTGTGGAGGCCGGTTCCAAACTGCCGGTGACGGTTTTGAACGGCCTTCGGGTGGTGGAAGTTTTTGTGCAGACCGGCGACAGGGTGGAGGAGGGCGATCTTCTCTTTACGGTGGATCTGGAAGATATGAAGGAGATTATGGCGGATCAGGAGCTGGCCTGTCAGAAAACCCAGTTACAGATTGACGCGATTTTGCACAACAGAGAGCTTGCGCAGGAAAAAAAGGCGTTGGATGAGGCCAGGGCCAGAGAGGATTACGATGCTCTTGCCAGATATCAGGATACCCTTGTGGGCAGGGCCGCCGAGAATGTGGCGCAGGCCGAGGAGGCTCTGGAAGAACTGCAGGCCGAGAACCGTGCCCATGAGGGAGACTGGAAAAAAGAGAACGGAGAGTCCAAATCGGCGGAGGAGCTGGAGGCGGAGCGGGAAGCCAGAGAGCAGGAGGAGGAAAGGCTGAAACAGGAATTGCAGGCGGCGGCCTATGCGGAGGCGGACGCGAAGTGGAACCGGGACAACACCATGAAGGATGCCGGACGGAGGGTGGAGGACACCGTGTCTGAGGAGGACGAGGACGCAACCCTTGCCGTCTACCGGGCGGAGGTCGCGGGCATACAGGAGAAACTGGCGGCTTATCAGGAGATTTTGAATGGGGAGGGAAAGATTACGGCTCCTTTAAGCGGCATGGTAACCGACGTCTATGTGCAGGCGGGCGGCAGAGTGCCGGACACGGCCTCCTTTCTTATGGCGGACAGTGAAGCGCCCTGCCAGTTTCGTGTTACGCTGACCAAAGAGGAGAAAACTTATGTAAACCTAAATGACGATGTGAAGCTGAAACTGGGAGACAGGAGAGAAATCAACGCAAGTGTGGATTATCTGGTGGAGAATGAAAATGCGCCGGGCAGCTTTACTGCCCTCTTACGACTTCCCGAGGAGACGGGCACACCCGGACAGTCGGGAACCATCACCTGTGCAAAAGCCGGAGAAAAACGCCCCTGCTGTATTCCCTTGCTGGCTCTGCACGAGAATCCGGGAGGGAGCAGTTATGTGTATGTAGTGAGTGAGAGAGAAGGGATTCTCGGCATGGAGTATTATGTGGAGGAGATTAACGTCAGCGTTGCAGATAAGAATGATAAGCTCGCAGCGGTGGAGGGAGCGCTTACGGAGGAGAGCCGGATCATCCAGTCCGCAGA
>CAMWMO010000146.1 GCA_947175305.1 uncultured Lachnospiraceae bacterium | reverse complement strand
TCTCTATTTGTGATATAATACTATTTTGTAAAGTGAATTTGCAAAATAAGGGATAGGATTATGAAAAAAAGCATTACACCCAATCAGATCAAACAGAATAATCGCAGTATCATCTATCAGTTCATTTACAAAAGCAAAAAGGTTTCTCAGCAGGACATATCCTACAATCTCCATCTAAGCCGCCCCACGGTCGCTGCGAATCTGACTGCCATGGAAGAAGACGGTCTGATCCGGAAAGACGGATTGATCGATACGGAATTTGTGGGCAGAAAAGCTGCCGCCTATTCTATCGTTCCTGATTATCGTATTAGCATAGGAGTGGAAATTTTAGAAAAAGAAGTGAAAACGTTCGCCGTCAATCTGTACGGTGAAATGATCGACTGTAGAATAGACGAAATCGCTTTTGAACGCAAGGAAGCATATTATAAGAAAATCTGTGATAAGATCATAGATTTTAAGAATTCACTTTCTGCCGAAGATGAGAAAATCCTCGGCATAGGCTTTGCCATGCAGGGACTGGTGACACCGGATAAGCAAACTATATTATATGGTGTAATTTTATCATGCACAGGACTCTCGATCACTGAATTTTCCAGGCATCTCCCCTGCCGATGCACCTTTATACATGATGCGGACAGTGCTGCCATTTCAGAAATGTGGGTATCTCCCGAGTTGACAGACGCTTTCTATCTGTCACTCAGCAGACATCTGGGTGCCGCCATCATCTCAAAAGGTGCCATAGTAAGCGGCAAGCACGGTCATAATTCCACCATTGAGCACATTCAGATGAACCCCAACGGCACACAGTGCTATTGTGGAAAGGTCGGATGTATGGAAACGCTGTTGTCCCTGACAGCGCTTCTCTCTGAACAGGAGACCGCTGAATCTTTTTTTGAGAGAGTGCGTCAAAATGACCCCGCCTGCCAAAAGCGCTGGCATGTCTTTCTCTCGGATCTGGCAAAAGCCGTTAATATGCTGCACTTGGTCTATGATACAGATTTTATTCTCGGGGGATATATTGCCCAATACTTATGCGAAGAAGACCTTGCATTCCTCCACGGACAGATCCAGCAGATGACACCTTTCTCGGAGGAACCCGATTTCCTTCGGATCAGCAAAATGCCCCTGCACAATATTGCAATCGGAGCAGCGCTGCCCTATATTCAGGCGTTTCTGGAGGATGCGGAGCTTCCGGCGGCCCCGAATCCTCCAGAGGAAAAACAGCTAAACTGTTAAATAATAATACAAACCATTCCGCCATTGCTGTCATTTACGATCTTCTGCATGGTCTCCTGGAGCTTCACCTGGCTCTCCTCATTGATCATGGATATCTTGCCGGTAATGCCGTCGTTGACCAGCTGCTCCACCGTCTTGCCGAAGATATTCGTCTCCCAGATGCCCTCCTCGCTGGTACCCGTATCGGAGATGTACTGAATCAAGTCCCTGGCCTGCTCTTCTGTCCCTACGATGGGTGAGATCTCTGTCTCGATACTGGCTTTTATCATATGGATGCTGGGACTCTCCGCCTTGATCTTGACGCCAAATTTATTGCCCTGCTTGATGAGCTCCGGCGTCTCCAGAACGATCTCCTGTCTGTCAGGCATCACCACACCGTAGCCTTTGTACCGCACAGCCTCCAGGGCATGCAATACCTTCACATACTCCCGCTTCATCTTCGCCATCTCGCGCAGCGTCGCCAAAAGCTGATACTCACTGCCGATGGATTCTCCCACCAATTCGCTCAGCATCTCGTAATAGTAGGCGTCGTCCACATCCAATATGATCCGCACACTGCCGTCAGACATATCAACGCCGTCCAGTTTACACTTCTTGACATACTCGCTCTCCACCAGAAAACGGTCCGTTGTGATATCCCGGATATGATTCAGATTTCCCATCAAAAGCTTCAACTGCGAAATGATATCTTTCTTCATCTTGTGATCGCAGGGAAGCATTTCCACCCACTTGGGCATATAAAACTCGATCATAGTAAGAGGGAACTCATAGAGAATATTCTCCATGATATGATTGATGTCCTCTTTCTTTAACTGCTCACAGTTTATGGGCATGACCGTAACCTGATACTTCTCGCTGATCTCGTCGGCAAGCGCTCTGGTCTCCTCCGCGTAAGGCTTCCCCGAATTTAACAACACCACATAGGGCTTGCCAAGCGCCTGCAGTTCTTTGATGGTTCGCTCCTCCGCCTCTAAAAAGCTTTCTCTGGGAAGCTCTCCGAAGGAGCCGTCACAGGTCACCACGATCCCGATCGTGGAATGATCTCGGATCACCTTTCTCGTGCCGATCTCAGCCGCCTTCGTGAAAGGTATCTCCTCCACAGACCAGGGGGTCTTGACCATGCGCTCTTCCTCTTTCTCCATGTGTCCCGTGGCACCCTCCACCATATAACCCACGCAGTCGATCAGCCGCACCTTCACATCGATATCCGCGCCCAGCTTCACATGGGCCGCCTCCTTAGGAATAAACTTCGGCTCTGTGGTGGTGATGGTCTTACCGCCCGCACTCTGGGGCATCTCATCCTGTGCCCGTTCCTTCTCATGCTCATCCTCCATGTAAGGAAGCACCAGAAGATTCATAAACCGTTTGATAAAGGTGGATTTCCCCGTCCTGACAGGCCCCACCACGCCCAGGTAGATTTCTCCCCCCGTTCTATGCTGTATATCTTTATAGAGGTCATATGTATTATTCTGTAAAATATCCATAAAAAATCCTCCTGCCTATACTGGTAAATGTATATGCAGAAGGATTCTCCTCTATGCCGTTTGGCGCAAAAGTTTTCGCTTTACCCTACTGTGCAAGCTTATGGAAAATAATACAGTTCGGCTGATCCACCTTGATCTCCTTGCCGTTCATCACCAAAAGGCCGTTCTTTAGATCCACGTTAAAGAAAGTCATGGTATTCGACTCATGATTTAAGGACACCAGATGCTTATTGTCCGGGAAGAGCGCCGCATCCTTGGGATAATCGCCGCTGATAGGAAGACAGAGTACCTTCTCAAGCATTCCCGTCTTCAAATCGATTTTATAAACAACCGCGCTGTTATCCCCCGCGTTGGAGCTGGTCAGATATTTAAAATCTTCTGAAATGTTCAAGGCGCTGGCAGCAGATCCGCCGGCATGGTAATCATTCAGCGTGGAGATCGTCTGAATCTTCTCAAACTCCGGAACCCCGTTGATCTCCTTATAAGTATAGACATCAATATAATTTTTCAGTTCATGAACAATATATAAAATGCTGCCGTCTTTGGAAAATTTCATGTGTCGGGGCGCCGACTCCTGCTCGCTTCGGATCATATCAATGGGCTTTAATTTCCCGCTTTCGTGATCCACACGGTACACGTTCACATGATCCAGGCCCAGATCAGCGGCACACAGATAGTGATTGTCTCTGGTCATCTTCACACAGTTGACATGGGGTCTGAAATTGCGTTCCGCGATACTGCCCAAGCCCTTATGATACACCTCGTCAGTGATCTCCCCAACGCCGCCGTCCTCCCGCAGACGAAGCACCGTGATCTTCCCGTCATGGTAACCGCCCACGAAGAGCAGCTTATCCTCGTAGTCTGTAGAGAGATAACAGCCACGCATGCCATTGATCGATCCCTGATTTATGACCTCCAGATCACCGCCCGGCAGAATCTTGTACGCCTCCACCCCGAAATCCGTGATGGAATAGAGATATTTCTCATTGTGAGAGATGGTGATATAGGAAGAGTTTGTGATCTCCACCTGATTTTTCTCCGTCATCCTTCCGTTTTTCAGATCCACATCATAGATCTTAATGCCGTAATTATCCTCTTTTGCCGTCGTGTAGGTAGACACGTACGCCACATATTTATCCTGACTCATCGCCGTAACCACGCCCTTTCCTCAGTCTTAGGATTATTTTAACATAATATCTTACTCTTGTTAATCCTTAAATTTAAGAACAGAAAGGAATTTCCATGCATAAAATAGAGTAAAACCACATAGAATTATAGGTTACAGATTATGTATTACGCCCTGTTTATTTTGTTACTACTTGCTCTATTCGGCATGATATTTTCCTGTGTCCGCAGAAAAAAGATCATCCGCCGGCTCAATTGCATGGATAAATGTCAGAAATGTTCAAAATTAGCACAACTCGCCGAGCCGTTCGGTTACGATTATCACTGCCGCTATGGTTTCTTCTCTTCCACTCTGGATGCATGGCAGAAAGACGCCGGTTACACATGGCTCTACGATTATATGGCGCCCCGTTTTCAGATGGTTCTTGATGCTCTTCCGATCTATTTTGATTATCACGGCAAAACATGGCTGATCGAACTCTGGAAAGGTCAATACGGTATCAATACCGGCGCGGAAATCGGCATTTATCACGCCGACCGTCTTCTGTCAGAAGAAGAATACAAGACAGCTTTTTTCACTGCCGCAGAAGACTCCGAGATGCTTCCCTGCACCTTACGACTGTGCGACAACACTGAAAAGATATGCGTCCAGACTTCCGAACGTCATTGGTGGCTGACTATGTTTTTGCCCGGCCTTTTCACAGAGCCTTCTGATCTTTGTATGGAAGTTTCCATCTGTTTCCCCACTATGCAAATGTGCAGCGCTTTCTACGACGGACTTTGCCATGCAGGATATGCCATGAATGATATCTCCATAAAGGGATGTTGTCTCTCTCTCCTGTTCCGAACCCGCCGGAAGGAAAATTATAATCTGCCGACACGCTTTTGGCGCTGCCTGTCTCAATTTCTCAACCAGATATTCTGCAAACTGTATGTGTGGGTCACAAGACCATTCCTCTGCACAGAAGATCGTATCCTTTTCCTCTACTACAATCTTCCTGTTGCTTTCAGAAGACTGCTTCGTCTGCGCAGATTCCACAGACACTGTCATAAGAAAAACGGCTGCCGCCCGCCAAGATATTATCGTGCATGCCGTACGGATAAGGAGGATGTGTCATGAGTGCTTCCAGCCGTCTGGAACATGCCTTTGCACAGGCTCCCATCCTCCCTTTTAATATGTGCTCCAAATATGTCCTTGTAAGTGACTGCCACCGAGGCGTTGGTACGTCCTCCGACAATTTTTTAAAGAATCAGCACCTATACTTCGCTGCGCTGGAACATTATTATCGAAACGGCTTTACCTATATTGAACTAGGCGACGGAGAAGAGTTATGGGAAAACAGGAACCTGCGTAATATTATCGAAATACACAGTGATGTTTATGATCTGCTTTCCTGTTTCGATTCGCATAACAGGCTGTATCTGATCTACGGCAATC
>CAMWMO010000145.1 GCA_947175305.1 uncultured Lachnospiraceae bacterium | reverse complement strand
CGGTAAGAGTGTAACATGTTTGGGAGGTAAATACAATCGGATATCCTTTTGAAATTAATAATACAAAGTATGATATAATAAGAGCAGGGGATTGCGTAATTCTCTGCCATTTGAAATAAGGAGACAGGAAAGTATGATACAAAATCCGATTTTGCCCGGTTTTAATCCGGATCCCTGCATCTGCCGCAAGGGAGATGATTTTTATCTTGCGGTGTCCACCTTCGAGTGGATGCCTGGGCTGCCGGTCTATCATTCCCGGGATTTAAAGCATTGGGAAATTTATACACACATTCTGACAGACGATGAAAAGGTGGATCTGAAAAAGCTGCCCTCCGCAAAAGGTATTTGGGCGCCCTGCCTGACCTACTGTGAGGCGGAGGATTTATTCTATGTGGTCTACGGCGTGATGAATTCTATGAACGCCAGATATTTTGATGTAGACAACTTTCTGATCACGGCGAAAGATATCTGCGGACCCTGGAGCGAACCGGTTTACCTGCATTCTGCCGGATTCGATGCGTCGTTGTTTCATGACGACGCCGGGCGCAAGTATGTCGTGTCTCTGGACTGGGAGACCCGGGAAAACTATGAGAAGCCGGGCGCGATCTGTCTGGTGGAGTACGACCCGGACAGACAGCAGATCATCGGATATCCGAAACGCATCTGGTGGGGCGGCACAGACCGGGGTTGTATCGAGGCGCCTCATTTAACGAAGAGAAACGGTCACTATTATCTGATGTGTGCGGAGGGCGGCACGGGGTATAATCACTGTGTCACGATGGGACGTTCCACCTGTGTGGACGGGCCTTATGTGAAGGACCCGGCCAATCCGATCGTAACCAGTACGCCCGGTTATTCCTATGAACGGCATGATCCGGATCATTTGAAGCCGCAGTATTATAATCCGGATTCCGTTTTGCAGAAATCCGGACACGGAAGCTATGTGGATCTGCCAAACGGGGAGACTTATCTGGTACACCTATGTGCCCGGCCCTTTCTGCCGGAGCTTCGCTGTACCCTTGGAAGAGAGACGGCAATCCAGAAAATGATGTGGACGGAGGATGGCTGGCTTCGTATGGCGGACGGGGGAAATCTGGCGCAGACAGAGGTGCCTGAGCCTTCTCTCCCGGATTGTCCATTGCCTGAGCCTCCCGCTTTTGATGATTTCGACGGGGAGGTTTTGGGGAATTATTATTACGCGCCACGCATTCTGCCGGAGCGGTTTGCCGATTTGAAGGCCCGTCCCGGATTCGTGCGTCTGCGCGGTCAGGAGTCCAGAACCTCTTTAAACAAAGTCAGTATTCTTGCCCGTAAGCTGACAAGCGTACATGCGCGGATTACGACAAAGATGGAATTTCATCCTCAGGTGCCGCAGCACAGCGCGGGGCTGATCTTATATTACGACAACATGAACTATCTCAATCTGCGCAGATATCGCAGCGAGACTCTGGGACAGGATGCTCTTTTGGTGCTTCAGATGGAGAACGGCGTACGAACCGAATTTTTGGAGGAACGCACGCCGATAGAGGGGGATTTTGTCTGGCTCCGCCTGTATATTGAAGAGCGGGAGTGCTGGTTTGAATGGAGCGGAGACGGCGAAGCCTACCAAAAGATCGGGCCGAAATTCGATACCAGCCTGTTTTCGGATGAGTACTGTAAATACGGCGAATTTACCGGGACGATGGTGGGCATTACCTGTGCCGACAGAGTGAGGCACAGCCATTATGCGGACTTCGATTTCTTTGAATACCTTGTTTAACATTTCCGTGCTTGTACTTGTTTTGCGTGGAATTATTTGGTATACTTAAGCGCAGAGAAAAAACTAATGCAAAAAATAAAAGATAAAGGAGAGACAGTCACATGAAAGGAAACATTGTTGTAGGTCAGTCCGGCGGCCCCACAGCCGTTATCAATTCTTCTGTAGCGGGTGTGTACGCAGCCGCTAAGAAGCTGGGCGTAAAGAAGATTTATGGTATGGTACACGGTATCGAGGGATTTCTGGAGGACAGAATGATCGATCTGGGTGAATATCTGGACGATGAGACAGGAATCGAGCTTTTAAAGAGAACTCCTTCTGCTTTCTTAGGCTCTTGCCGTTTTAAGATGCCGCAGATCGAGGGGCATGAGGATGTCTATGAGAAGATTTTTGAGATCATGGAGAAGCATGACATTGAGTGCCTGTTCTATGCGGGCGGCAATGACTCCATGGATACGGTAAAGATGCTGTCTGATTATGCAGCGGCACACAATAAGCCCCAGAGATTTATGGGCGTGCCCAAGACCATTGACAATGACCTGCCGGTGACGGATCACTGTCCTGGTTATGGTTCTGCAGCGAAGTATATTGCGGCATCCCTGAAAGAGATTATCCGTGACAACGAGTCCTTCGGCGCGAAGAAGCCTACGATCTGTATCGTGGAGATCATGGGACGTAACGCAGGATGGCTTACTGCTGCTGCTGCACTGGCTAAGGGTGACGACTGCAGCGGATGCGATGCCATCTACCTGCCTGAGAGAGTGTTTGACATGGATCAGTTTATGGCGGATGTGAAGAAGCTGGCGGAGACAAAGTCTTCCGTAGTGATCGCAGTATCCGAGGGCGTTAAGGTAGCGGATGGCAGATATGTCTGCGAGATCGGCAGAGAAGTGGCGGTAGACGCATTCGGACACAAGCAGATGTCTGGTACGGCAGTTATGCTGGCTGACAAGATCGCGGCTGAGACAGGACTTAAGACTCGTGCGATCGAGTTCTCTACTCTGCAGAGAGCGGCAACTCATCTGGCATCTCTGACAGATATCAACGAGGCGTTCCAGGTAGGACACGACGCAGTGATAGCTGCGGAAGAGGGTAAGACCGGCATGATGATCACACTGGACAGAAACGGTGACGATCCTTATCAGTGCGGTACCAGCGCTTACGATATCCACGCAATCGCGAATGTAGAGAGAAACGTGCCCGACGAGTGGATCACAGCGGACGGCAAGGGTCTGACGGAAGGTTACGAGAAGTACGCAAGACCTCTTATCATGGGCGAGCTGCAGCCGCTCTTCGTAAACGGTCTGCCGAGACATCTGGTAAGAAAGTAGGAATCGGAAAGTTTTTATAAAGAAAAATAATTTGTAGCAGAGGAAACCGGAATTGCTGGTATGTACGGCAGTTTCGGTTTCCTTATTTATTCTATAAATTGCTCCCACGCGCTCGATTTTTTACGACAGAAAATCTCCTTTCTACGTCATTCTCATTATTGCAGTATCCATATCGTTTCGATATACTCTTTATGAAATACAGAGGGAGTGAAAAAATGCAAATCGCGATATGTGATGATGAAAAAGAAGTCAGAGATATGCTTGTGGAAAAGATAGGGAGTCTCTGTCCGAAAGCAGATCTTTCACTGTACAAATCGGGGGATGAGCTGCTTTTGTCGGGGGACGAACCTGATATTTTACTGCTTGATATTCAGATGGCGGATAAGAACGGCATGGAAACGGCAAAGGAACTGCGCACAAAAAACCAAAAAGCAATCATCATTTTTGTGACCGCTCTGGATGATTTTGTGTTTCAGGCATTCGATGTAGGGGCGTTCCATTATCTGGTAAAGCCCTTTGATGACGGGAAATTTGCCGAGGTACTGTTGGGTGCCGTAAAACATTTTGAGGACAGAAAGAAGCTGGAAAATGCAGGCAGAAAAAGGGAAAAGCCGAGCCTTATGATAACCACAGGGGGAGAGCATGTTATCGTCAATCTGGAGGATATTGTATATGCGGAGGTATTTGACCGGAAAGTGATTCTGCATACGATGGATGGAGATATAGAATATTATGGGAAAATGAAAGAATTAGAGGGAAAAGTGGGG
Source organism: uncultured Lachnospiraceae bacterium (assembly GCA_947175305.1). Taxonomy (GTDB): domain Bacteria; phylum Bacillota; class Clostridia; order Lachnospirales; family Lachnospiraceae; genus UBA3282. Next base: position 1,505 of record CAMWMO010000145.1, on the reverse strand, counting down.
GATGATTTTTACCGTACTCACAGATCCTTCCTTGTGAATTTTGGATTTATCAGAAAATACGATGCGACAACGGTCTATCTGAAAAAAGGGCAGGCACTTATTTCAAAGCAGAATTATGGAGAGTTTGTGAAGTCGTATCTTCGGTATAACCAGAGGAAAAGGGGAAGGTGAGATGACAGAGTTTGCTTACTGGAGTGGATGTATTACATGGATAGTTTCGTTGATAGAACTATGTATTGACGGATACTGTCTTTACAGGTTTGTAAAGCCGTTTTTAAGGAATGTAAAGGTGGCATTGGCAACAGGAGGGCTTTATTTCCTGACAATGTCAGCGATTGATGTCCTGCCGCTGTATGCGGATGCGTTTATTGCATATGCATTGGGAAGCCTTACGGCGTTTTTGGTGATGTACGGGCTGGAACGGAGGAATGGCACCCAGAAGGCTTTTCTTGCGATCACTTTTTTTTCCTTGCGCTGGTTTACTGCCACAATAGCGGAACTTTTATATGATAAATTATACGACCTGGTGGAAAATACCCCGTGGTATCAAGGAAATCCCTCTTTGTCCATGGAGTTAATGGTTTATGTCGGAGTCTGTGGATTTTATCTGGTTATGGGCTTTATCATCACAAATGCCGCAGTCTGCTGTATCACAAGAAGTTATATTTGTAAATATGAGCAGATGACAAAGCGGGAATTGATTATGTTGGTAAGTCCGCCATTTCTGGGAGCGGTGGGATATAAGGTCATACGCTATTATCGCAGATTTTATATATTGGAGAACGGAAAGCCGGCAAAGGGGTATGATATGCTGCTGCTGTTTTACTGTGGATTGGCGATCGTGGTGGTTGTTATTTTGATCATGCTCTATCAGAATATAAAGGCGGCACAGGAGGAAAAGACAGCAAATCAGTTACTTTCCACGCAGATAGATAATCTAAAACGACATATTGAACAGGTGGAAAATTTGTATCAGGGTATCAGGAGTATGAAGCATGATATGACCAACCATATTCTTACATTGGAAAGGCTTTATGCCGGAAACAATGTGAAGGACGCAATGGATTATGGCAAAGAGCTAAAATCCGCCCTTTCTCCAATAGCGGGAGAGATAAAAACCGGGAATCCCGTAACGGATGTGATTTTGCAGGAATTAAAAGGCGAAGCGGAGAGAAGAAACATACTCTTCCGATCAGATTTTTATTATCCTGCGGACACGCACATCAACGCCTTTGATGTCAGTGTGATACTGAACAATGCCTTGCAGAATGCAATGGAAAATGTAGGAGAAGGCGAAACACCACATATATCCGTTCTTTCTTACCAGAGGAATAATGCCTATATGATCGAGATCAGCAATAGCTTCACCGGAAGTTTGCAATGGGATGAAGAACGCGGTCTACCTGTTACGTCAAAAGAAAAAAAGGATGGTCACGGGTATGGGCTTTCCAATATCCGCATGGTGGCAAGGAAGTATTCCGGAGATATAGCCATTGACTTAAAAG
>CAMWMO010000144.1 GCA_947175305.1 uncultured Lachnospiraceae bacterium | reverse complement strand
TTCTGCTGCGGACGTTTTAAACCTTTAGAAATTTTTGTAGAAAAGTTTGTCAGATTCCTTTTAATTTCGTAACCTAATCTGTTATAATTAATCATGCAAAAACACTCATTTGTTTGGTTGTTTGTGGTGATTCAATTATAACAAAGATCCAGTGTTTTGCATTTTCTATTTACGTGAAAAATGGGGAAACTCAAATCTAGTCCCCATTACAGGCCGTTAAGTAAGACCGCTTAAATGTGCAATATTCTATATTGCAAATCTTACACCTAAAATAGTATATAGTTTCTATAAAGCAAAACGTTACTAGGTCGTCTACAAAGTTCATTCTCCATCCGAAGCAGGAAAATATATGCACATCCACTTTGCCATCAATACCACAAACTACAATACTGCCAATAAACGACGGCAGAATTAGTCCCAGTTACGTGATCAAAATGAGCTGTCTAATAAAATGATTTCTGATAATATCTCAAAAAACAACTTTAGAACAAAATAGAATCACAAGCAAAATAAAATACCGAGAATCTTGTATAAACAAAAGCTTTCAGCATTTTAATCGTCCACTCCAGTTCTACTTTGACAACTATATATTGTATCTAATCAGTTTTACAATCCTATTATCCCCCATACCTCACCTCCTCATACGCCCTATGCAGCTCCCGCATCTCCTCATCATCCTTCAATCCTGCACCCTCCTCGATCTCAGCGGGCGACTCATAGAGCGCAGGTCTGTCTTTTCTGTGCTTTCGTATCATCTTCCGGTATCTGCGTTTTATCTTTTCTGCCGCACTGTCTGTATGACGGCGTCCCTTTTCCAGCATCTCTTCCCTGTCAGTTCTTCCTTTGTCTTTGATCTCCTCTATGATATCTCCATTCTCATCACGGCTGTTTTGGAAATCCTGAAACACCCGCCTGACCACCCGAACAATCCCATCGACACCCCCAAAAAAACACACGCCAGATATCACACCAAACAGAATATTTACAAACACCGACGGCTCCGGCGCCGGTTCGCCCTCATGCAGCATCTCCCACATTTCCATATCGCCTGCGTCACTAAATTCCATTTCGTTCGGGTACTCCGGTGGCGCCATCTCTGAGCTCTGCAGCCATCCCCTGACATCCCTATACTGTCTGTGTGATGCCAGAAAAACAGAGGGGAGAATCCCAATCAAAAGAAGTCCCACAAAAAGTAACAACATGGCAAAACCCACCCCATACAAGCGCCTTGTCGGAATGCCCTTGATCCGCTTATTGGTTTCCAGATACCCTTTCGTCCCACGAAAATAGGTGGCAATCAATGCCAGGAAAAGATAGACGATCGCACTTCCAAATGCCATATCACACAGTGCCTTTCCATTTAGGCATAACCCCAACACATAGATCCCGACAAAATACCACAGTAGGGGCAGCCACGGTGTATCCAGAAATTCGGCCTCCTTTGCCGCAAGCGGGTCTTCCTCTTTCCTTCGGGAAGACTCCTTTAACCTGGCCTGCAGTCTCTTTAGCGCAATAAAAAGTATCTCCGCAGACATTCCGATACAATAACAGACTATATAAGCGCCGGAAGCATGAAACAATATGGCAATCCCCCATACAGCCGCCAGCAGCGCCGCGCAGATCCCTATGTACACAGCCAGATATTTCACACGCTTTGCTGCCCAATCGGTAATGACCACAGGAATCAGAATCAACAGACATTTGGCATATAATGCTCCGGCCCCCGTCGGGTCTGACAATCCGGCCATCGTATAAAAAAACGGAATCAGCAGGGCAAAAAGGAGTGTGGCATGTGCATATCCAATGATTTTCAGACTTCGATTTACGATCATCCTCCCGCCACCTCCTTGATCAATACCTGTACATTGTCTTTCCCTTTTATGGCGTTTATGCGGTCATCCTGAAGCGCTCTTTCACTCCTGTACACTGGCATCACAACCAAAGTCTGATACGCTCCGGCGCAAGTTCCGATACAGTCCATGAGCTGTTGATTCAGATTTTTTGTGAGAAAGATAAGAAGGGTATCTTGGGAAAGCGGTTTTTTTGAAAACGCACCGGTAAACAGCTCGCTTATCAGCTGTTCAAACTCCTGATTTTCCGTTTCAGGGTCGTATTCCGCAAGCATCCGTTCCAGTCCGGTCAACGCACTTTTTCTATTCGTCGGCATCATGATCTGCCCGCCTCCATTGTAGGCAAATCCAACCTCAATGTTCTGCCGCAAAAGCTTTCTGACCAGAGTCGCCGCCATGGCTATGCTCTCTTCCACCAGTTCTTCTCTCTTTATGATGCCCGTATCCTCCACATCGAGAAAGAGCATCGCTTTCTGGGACTGTACGGAGTCATAGGTATTGACCATCAGTGATCCGGTCTTGGCGCTTGCTTTCCAGTTAATCGACTTCATAGGATCATCGGTCGTATAGCTTCTTATCGTTCGGAAAGCAAATGGATCTTCGTAGAGCCGTTTCGCGCATTGCAATGTCCCCAGAAGCTGCTCGCACGCCGTTATAATTTCTGACACATCTGTCATTCTTGGATACACATAGATTTCCGCATCGGTCTCTATCCCTTTGCTATAGCGTTTTCCATACAGCAGGGAATGCGTTGCAATTTCCGCATCGCTTATCCTATATCTGCCGCGCTTGGTGCATTTGACAGGGATTTCCCGCGTAATCTTCTGTCTGCCCAAGATGGCAAAAATGTCTCTTTTATAGATATAATCGCTGACAATGGCGTTGTCCGCATTGGAAAAATCAAGCTCCTTTTGGGTCCGAAACCGCACCTCCATCACAGGGACGGGAACAGCCTTTCTGTTCTCGATGACCTCGTAAAATTTCGTCTCCTGTCCGGCATAAACATAAGCAGACGCAAACCACAGCTTCACCAAAACATTTTTTGCCCACTGCCATTTATAATAGAGCGTCCATAGTACACCTACAATCAGAACGCCAAGCAACAAAAATAGTATCATCTCTTTGACCAGTCCTCTGTCGGTAGTTCCACACTGTTTAAAAGATTCGTGACAAGGGCCGCCTTTTGCGCCTCATCAAATTCGCCGATCAGTCTATGGCACAATACGCAGTGCGCAACCTCCTTGATATCCTCGGGCACCACATATTCCCGTCCCTGTACAAGCGCATAGCCCTGCGCCATCCGCAAGAACGCAAGGGTTCCTCTCGGACTCACACCCACATTGTTTTTTCTGGTTTCCTGTACCAGGGCAACCATATAATCCCGCAGATCCGCATGTACATAGATCTGACGGCAGGTATCCTGTAATGCTCTGATATCCTCCGCACTGCATACCGGCTCGATCTCGGCAAGCGGCTCCGCATTGATAAAGCGGTCTATCATCTGCCGTTCTTCACTCGTGGTCAGGCTTCCCATATGTATCTTTGCAATAAAGCGGTCAAGCTGCGCTTCGGGAAGGGGAAAGCAGCCGATCGTCTCCACAGGATTCTGCGTGGCAATCACAAAGAAAGGCGCCTCCAGCATCCGCGTCTCTCCGTCCACGGTCACCTGTCCTTCCGCCATACATTCCAAAAGGCTTGACTGCGTTCTCGGGGTGGCTCTATTGATCTCATCCGCTAACAGAATATTGGTAAACACGGGGCCTTCCTTAAAAGTAAACGCCGCCTTCTCCTGATTAAAAAATGACATTCCTGTCACATCACTCGGAAGCAGATCCGGTGTAAACTGTACCCTGTCAAACTTACAGCCCATTGACTTTGCCAGCGCCTTTGCCAGCACCGTCTTTCCCGTTCCCGGCACGTCCTCCAAAAGCACATGCCCGCCCGCTGCAACAGCGGCAAGCAACCGTCTTGTCACTTCCTTTTTCCCGATCATTACTTTTGCTACATTCTCTTCAATTCTTGACAATATTTTTTCTGATACCATGCTGTTCGTCTCCCTCGTCTTTCTTTATTAATTAGTATAGCATAAAACAGGATGATTTCCCCAACGAGTTATGATATACTTTTTTTAACTGATATTTTTTCTGTATCCAAAAACGAAAATGAGAATGGAGGACATGAGATTATGGCACATCAGAATTTACCCGCATCGGAAGCATTGACAAAGCTGAAAGAAGGGAATGCACGCTATCTGGATGCGACCACCAACCCGGGAGACATATCTGCTGCATTACGGAAAAAGACGTGTGACGAAGGGCAGACTCCCTACGCGATCGTTATCACCTGCTCGGACTCCAGAGTTATCCCGGAAAGCATTTTTACGGCGGGCATCGGCGAGCTGTTCACGATCCGCGTAGCAGGCAACGTCATGGATCATCATCAGCTGGGAAGCGTGGAATATGCCGCAGATCACCTCGGCACTAATCTGGTAGTTGTACTGGGACATACACACTGCGGCGCAGTAGGTGCGACCATCACCAGCGATCCTTCCGGTTTCGTAAAATACATAACCGATGAAATCCGCCTGGCGATCGGCGATGAAAAAGACGAATTAAAGGCTTGCCGCTTAAATGTGGAAAGAAGCGTTTCCGTTATCAAAGAGCAGCTGCACTTGACAGATGAGAGCGACTTAAAAGTATGCGCCGCGATCTATCATATCGACAGCGGCCGCGTGGAATTTATGGATTAATAGCACCAAAAATTGAATCTTTTTACAAACTAATGAATTGTGACCTTCCGTGTGATAAAATGATCTTATCAATCGCGGGAGGTCATTTTTATAATGTCAAAGATAGCTGTTTACTTTCCAGGTATAGGATACCATTGTGATAAACCCCTTCTATATTATAGTCGGAATATCGCTTGTGAACTGGGATATCAGAATTATCGAAATGTGAGTTATACCTATCAGGCTGGAAATATCCGTGGCAATGAAGAAAAAATGAAAGAGGCATATGAAGCACTGTTTTTGCAGGCGGAAGCTGCGCTTACAGATATCATCTGGTCTGACTATGACGATGTGCTTTTTATCTCAAAAAGTATCGGTACGATCATCGCCACATCCTACGCAGAGAAATATGGGCTAAAAGATGCAAGGCAAATCTTATATACACCTCTGTCACAGACTTATCTTTTTCCACCCAAACAGGCCATTGCTTTTATCGGGACGGCAGATCCCTGGAGCGATACAGATGAGATTATCCGGCTCTCAAATGCGAATCATATTCCACTGACAGTATATGATGAATGCAATCATTCCCTCGAGTGCACTGATACATTGAAGAATTTTGAGATCTTAACAGACGTCATGCAAAAGACAAACGATTTCTGCAAAGCAACTCATTGAAACCTGAAGCTTTCGTTCGGACAAAAGAAACCTAATAATGTCGGGACAGGGTAAATGGTTAAGGCTATACTGTAATCACAGCGGGAGGTTAATGATCATGGAATGGGCCGAGGCA
>CAMWMO010000143.1 GCA_947175305.1 uncultured Lachnospiraceae bacterium | reverse complement strand
CGCAAGGGGATTGACAGGAAGCTCATCCAGCAGGTTTTTACCGAATTGGAGGAGGAGGGCACGAGTCAGGATGAAGAGACCATGATCAAAGCCCTTTTACAGAAAAAAAAGTATGATGCGAAAATGGCTACGAGACAGGAAAAACAGAGAATGTACGCATTTCTTTATCGCAGGGGCTTTCATTCCGAGGCAATCAACAGAGCTCTTTCGCTTGACATAACATAAAATCCGGTATAAAATTAATACGTTGTAGTTTGCTTACTATCGGGTTGCTATGGTACGGAAGGCCCTGGCAGCCGTCAATAGATTAGGTAATGTACAATGAAAACTAAATAAGGAGGTGCTCCTGTAATGCCGCAAGTTGTGCAAATTGTGTTAGCAATAGTTGTCACACTTGTGATCTCAGTTCCGGCAGCAGCCCTGATTGCGACCAAATATCAAAAAAAGATGACGGAAGCAAAGCTTGGCAATGCGGATGAGAAAGCAAGAGAGATCATCGATGAAGCTCTCAAAACTGCTGAGACGAAGAAGCGTGAGTCGTTGCTTGAGGTCAAGGAAGAGTCCATTCGTACAAAGAATGAGCTCGACAAGGAAATCAAGGAACGTCGTGCCGAGGCGCAGCGCTATGAGCGTCGTGTGCAGCAGAAGGAAGAGAACATCGATAAGAAAGCGGACGCTATTGAGAAAAAAGAAGCAAGCTTGGCAGCGAAGGAAGAGGCTCTGGCTAAACAGCGAGAAGAAATTTCCAAGCTGAATGAGCAAAGATTACAGGAACTGGAACGAATCTCTGGTTTAACCTCCGAACAAGCAAAAGATTATCTGTTGAAAATTGTTGAGGATGAAGTAAAACACGAAACTGCTGTCATGATCAAGGAGATGGAGAGCAGAGCGAAGGAGGAAGCGGACAAGAAGGCGAAGGAATATGTCGTCACAGCCATTCAGAAATGTGCGGCTGATCATGTGTCCGAGACCACGATTTCAGTGGTGCAGCTTCCCAACGATGAGATGAAAGGCAGGATCATCGGTAGAGAGGGACGTAATATCAGAACTCTCGAAACGATGACCGGTGTGGATCTGATCATTGATGATACGCCTGAAGCAGTTATTCTTTCCGGCTTTGATCCGATCCGAAGAGAAGTAGCCAGGATCGCACTCGAAAAGTTGATCGTGGACGGGAGAATCCATCCGGCCAGGATCGAGGAGATGGTCGAGAAGGCGCAGAAGGAAGTTGAAGTCATGATCAAAGAGGAGGGCGAAGCAGCCACCCTCGAGGTCGGTGTACATGGTATTCATCCGGAGCTGGTGAGATTGCTTGGTAAGATGAAGTTCAGAACCAGTTATGGTCAGAACGCATTAAAGCATTCCATCGAGGTGGCACAGCTGTCCGGACTTCTGGCAGCGGAAATGGGACTGGATGTCAGAATGGCGAAGCGTGCAGGTTTACTGCATGATATCGGTAAGTCTGTAGATCACGAGATGGAAGGATCCCATATCCAGCTGGGTGTGGAACTGTGTAGGAAGTATAAGGAAGGCCCGGTTGTTATCAACGCGGTAGAGTCTCACCACGGCGATGTGGAAGCACAGACTTTGATTGCGTGTCTGGTGCAGGCGGCAGATACGATTTCTGCGGCGAGACCGGGAGCAAGAAGAGAGACATTAGAGACATATACAACAAGACTGAAACAATTAGAAGACATCACAAACAATTTCAAAGGTGTGGACAAATCTTTTGCTATTCAAGCAGGTAGAGAGATTCGTGTAATGGTAGTTCCGGAACAGATCAACGATTCTGATATGGTGCTGCTCGCAAGAGATATTTCCAAGCAGATCGAAGCTGAATTGGAATATCCCGGACAGATCAAGATAAATGTGATCCGTGAAAGCCGCGTCATAGACTATGCTAAATAGTACAAAAACCCCGCAGAGTATTCTGCGGGGTTTTTCTTTTCCCAGTTGCTGTGAGTAATTACTTTATTACATTACATAGACTTGACATAAACGAACAAAAAGAGCAACAAAAAAAGCTTTGGCAGTATTGTTGATTTTGAGCATTTGTTTCAGTACAATGAATATTAAAGCAATGGCCGAGGAAGAACTGCCGGTAACACAAACGGAACCGGGTGAAGGTGATCTTCAGACAGATGAAGGCGAAAGCGACCTTCAGACGGGCGAAGATGAATCCGGATCAGACGATAACGATGCAGCGGAAGATGCTGCCGGATGGAACCAAAATATAGCGGTCGATGGCAGTGTTGAGTTTGGAATCAGCGGACAGGAAAACTTCCATGGATTCCCGAGGAAATATACTCTTTTAGGAAACATTGCAGGGGTTGCGGATGAAGATTATTCCATTACATACCATCTGGACAGTGACTGGGGAGACGGTTTCACGGGAAGTATTTCCATAACAAATAATACGGATTCCGCGATCGAAGACTGGTATCTGGAATTTGATTTTATCCGTAACATAACCAATATATGGGATAGTGTCACAGAAAGCCATGAAGGGAATCACTATGTGATCAAGAATGCCGGGTATAATGCGAACATCAATGCCGGGCAGACGATCTCTTTCGGTTTTTCCGGGAATAAGGGCACCAGCACAGACGAACCGACGAATTATAAATTGAGTTCACATTCTATAAAAGATCCGAAGTATATGGATACGGACGGAGACGGCCTGACGGATTATGAAGAGATCAATATCACTTTAACCGATCCGAAGATAGCGGACACGGATGAAGACGGAATCATAGACAGCAAAGAGGATCCAGATGGAGACGGTATTAACAACAGGGAGGAGATCGACCTTGGCACTGACCCGTTAAACAGTGATACCGATCGTGATAACCTGACAGATTTCGATGAACTGAACCAGTATCATACTGATCCGTTACAGGAGGATACAGACGGTGATGGCCTGACGGACTACGATGATGTCAAGCTTGGGTTCAGCCCGCTGCTTAAGGATACTGACGGCAACGGTATTATCGACTCCGAAGAGCGCGTATACCAGACAGTGACCGAACAGTTGAAAAATCCCAAAAATGAGGGCGTTACAGTCGTAAGCGTTTCCCTCAGCATCAAGGGTAATGCGGAGAAACGCGTTGGTATTGAGGATGTGTATGACTTTGACAAGCTTTCCAGCGGCGTTGTGGGGCTTATCGGCGTTCCCGTCGAGATCGGCTGCGACACCGACTTTCAAAAGGCGGATATCACCTTCCATTATGATGTGAATGCGCTGGGAGATACCAAAGAAGCGGATTTGTCTGTCATGTGGTATGATGAGGCGAACAATTGGTATCAGATACTGGATGAAGATAGCGTGATCGATACTTCTAACCATACAGTCACCTATACAACAACCCATTTCTCAACCTACATGATTGTAGACAGATCATTGTGGTATGATGCATGGCGGGAAAATATAGACTATCGCAACAGTTCTTCCGGTGATATTTTGAAGAACTATTTTGATATTGCTTTTGTGGTAGATGTATCCGGCAGTATGTCCGGGACCAGGATCAATATGGCTAAAACGGCGATGGGGAATTTTATCGATTCCATGCAGATAAGTGATGAAGCCGCTCTTATCACCTTTAGCCATATAAGCTCATTAAAGCAAGGCTTTACGACTGATAAGGAAGCAATAAGAAAAGCGGTCTCAATGCTGTACGCAAGCGGTGGAACTGATGTAAATAGTGGACTGGTCACGGCATTATCGGCATTTGATAAGCATGAATGCGATAAACAAAAAATAATGGTGCTGATCTGTGACGGTGATGTCAATTATGTACAGTCAACGATCGACAGATGTATAGCTGGGGCATTCAGATTTATGCTGTAAATGTAGCGAATGCAGCTACCCACAGAACTTTGCAAAGTATGACAACGCAGACAGGGGGAGAATATTATTATGCGTCTACTGCGGGTCAGCTGGAGACGGTCTTTGCCAGTGTCATAGGTAACACAACAGAGCAGATTGATCCTACGGATGCGGACGGCGACGGTCTTTATGATATTTATGAAACTGCGGGGATGAAACTACCGAATGAGCATATCATCCATACCGACCCGACGAATCCGGACTCGGATGGAGACGGCCTAACGGATTATCAGGAAACAGGCATTGTTTACAATGTGGATAAAAGATATATTGGAAACGGTCTATCACTTAATGTTACATACTTCGAGATGAGGAGTTATCCGGACCGGAAAGACTCGGACGATGACCGGCTGCTGGATAATGTGGATGACAGACCGCTGACGGCGGATTATTGTCAAGTTGCAAAACTGAACAGCAAATATTCGTATCTAAATATCGTGGACAATAACAATAAGTCCTACGACGGCGGAGATCAAGGCTGGTGGGAAAACAAGGCATTTTTTGAGGGTGACCCCAATGGATTAATAGGTCAGGAGAAGCTGCGATATGATAAATATTATCGTTTAGCTAATTTAGGATGCGGAACGATCGCTATGAGTGATGCAGAGTTATATATGACAATTCAAAACAACGGTTACAATTTAAGTGTACCCTCTACGTTTGATGCAGATTTCCAACAAACCGGATTATGTAATAAGGATGCTTACATGGACTATGTAGAAGAGCAGTATGGGAAAAAATATAAAATTCGCGGTGACAGCTTGAGTATAAATGTCGGAGTATTTCCAGGGCAAATGAAAAGAGGATTCAGTGATTTCTTGAGTGCAAACGGTAATTCCAGTACAAGTGTTGAATGGGCAAGATACAACGCGGAGGCATTTGATAAACAGAAACGGGACATAGTGAATGACATTGAAAGTATGCTGAATAAGGATATACCGGTAGTATTTGCATACCATACTTTCAGCGACGATGACCCAATTAGATTATATTCTAGTTTAGAGAATGCCAAAGAAAAAACAGAAAGTAAGGATGATGGAACGGCAAAATCCCATTATATGACAATAATAGGGTTGCACAAGTATGCCAGCGATCAGCCTATGCAATATAAATATATCCTAGAAGTGGAAAGCTGGGGACATATTTATTATATTGATTATGATTTGTATGCGAACAAACTAGGTTATTGTTCCAATATTCTTTCCGTATATTGACAAGGTGATGGCTATGAAAAGTCAAATTTCCAGAGGCATTATATTGATTCTTATCTTTTTGCTTGTAATATCGATAACTGGTTGTGGCAATGATCGTTATATTGTAACGAACAAAAAGGCTGATGATGAAATATCACAAGCAATCTATGATCAACTAGGGAAAAAAATGTGCTATCAAAATAGCTCATATAATAAGAATGAAGAGGTTTTATATTATTTTTATATACTCAACGATTTTAAAGATGAGAATTTGCTGGTAGATATGTCGAATAC
>CAMWMO010000142.1 GCA_947175305.1 uncultured Lachnospiraceae bacterium | reverse complement strand
CCCGGGCTTTTTATTATCTTATGTTTCCGCCCGAAAAAGGTTCCTGTTTATTCGGTTATTGCAGCTTTATATAATCCGCATAGACGTAGCCGAAATCGTAGTCGCTCTCGTCCGGCAAAAGGACCTTATACCACATACCGCCGTCCACGACCTCTGTGTAATCATAACTCTCTCCCGCCTGCGCCACCTTGATCACCTTAGTTCCCTGCGTATCCGGATTGTCTCTGACATTCACGTTGGAGACAATGACAAGAGTGCCGCCTTCACTGACTTCCGCGCTCGCTTCTTCATAGTTATTCTCCTCCAACTGCTGACCGTCTTCCTCATCCTCCTGTTCGTCCGCTTCCTCGCCCTCTTCCTCCTGCTTTTGGGCCGCCTTATCATAGTTTTTCGGCATATACCTCTGAAACAGATTGAAGCCCAGAACCGCTATGATCACTAAAAGGATACAGCCGACGGCAACTGTCATGATGGTGAGCACATCTACGCTCTCTTCATCCTCCTCATCGTCCCAATCTTCCTCCTCCCGGTCTCGGACCGGCCGTTTTTTCGGCGGCGGCGCCGCATTCGCTTTCTTTTTGGGTGCAGCCCTGGCAGAAGATTTCTTTCTTGTAAAATAGTCCTCCGGGATCTCCTCACCGCAGCTGGGACAGAACCTTGTACCCTCCCGCAGCATTTCTCCGCATTCAGGACAGCGTTTTTTTCTTATGATCCTGACGCCGCATCCCGGACAAAACTGATCCGAACTCTCCAAATGCGCGCCACATTCCGGACATACCATACCTATCACTCCTCAATTATCTTTTCATTCGTTCTGTTCTTACAATAATGTACCAAAAAACTTCTCTTTTGTAAAATCCTATCCTCATTTTTTTCCTTAAGATTTTGTGAATAAATTCCTGTCAATCGCGCATCCTTGTTACCAAACGAATCACAAAGCGCCTGCCCACGGGCAAAATCCATACGAAAGGCTGGTACAGTTATGATACAGGGCAAAGTAGAAATCTGCGGCGTGAACACTGCCAAACTGCCGCTCTTAAAAAGCACGGAAAAAGAGGAACTGTTTAAAAAGATCGAGGAGGGAGACCAGGACGCCCGCATGACCTATATCAAGGGCAATCTTCGCCTGGTCTTAAGCGTGATCAAACGCTTTCATTCCAGCAGTGAAAATGTGGATGATCTCTTTCAGATCGGCTGCGTGGGGCTGATCAAAGCGATCGACAATTTTGACAGCACGCTGAACGTAAAATTCAGCACTTATGCCGTTCCCATGATCGTCGGGGAAATTCGCCGCTATCTCAGGGACGCCAATTCCATTCGGGTCTCCCGCTCCTTAAAGGACACCGCCTACAAAGCCATCTACGCCAAAGAGCATCTGACCCGTACCAATTCCAGAGAACCCACCGTCACAGAGATTGCCAGCGAGATCGGCGTCCCCAAGGAGGATATCGTCTACGCGCTGGATGCCATCCAAAGCCCCTTAAGTCTCTATGAACCGGTCTACACGGACGGCGGCGACACACTCTATGTAATGGACCAGATCAGCGACAAGAAAAGCGGCGAGGAGGTCTGGGTGGAACACATCTCCTTGAGCGAAGCCATGAAAAAGCTGACCAAGCGGGAGCATGAGATCATCTCGCTGCGTTTCTTCGAGGGGAAGACCCAGATGGAGGTTGCCGAAAAAATCGGTATTTCCCAGGCTCAGGTCTCCCGTCTGGAAAAAAATGCCTTAAAGACCATGCGTCTCTATCTGACCGCATAATCTCTGTGCCGCCCAAAAGAGCCGGGAGAAATTTCCCGGCTCCTTGTCACATCAGTTAAATTTCGCGATTTCAAAAGTGATCGTAATATCCTTTTCGCCATAGAGCTTAAAATAATTTTGTATGATACGATCCGTCACCACGCGCACGTTTTCTCTCTCCGTTCCCAAAAGCACCACCAGGAACTGAGAACTGCTGTATCTGGCGCCCACATCCACGCCGCGCAGAGACTTACAGATTGCCTGCTCCATACACTGCATGGCCATCTCCATACGCTCCAGCTGTACATCCCCGCCGTTTGACGAAAACAGAGTGAAGAGCAAGAGCTGTGTCTCTTTTTTGTTTCGTTCTGACATATGTGTCACAAAATCATATACGTGGTTAAATTCGCTATAATCCACCTGGAAGGCACCCTGATAAGTCTCCTGATTCTTGATGGCATCCATAATCTTATCCAGATCACCCTGAGACTGCTCGCGTGTCCGTAATATCCCGGTTGTCTGGTAGATTCCATATCGCTGCCCGGGATTCTGTTTTACCAGATAAAGCGCCTTGTCGGCCCGCCTGTAAAGCTCCTCAAACTCCCTGCTGCCTGTACCCGATATACTGATACCCACGGAGAGCTCGGCTTCCTTAAGCAGCTCCACCTCCTTCTGCTTCTCTGCATAAGCGGCAAGAAGCTGCTCCACTTTTTCTCTGACAATATCCTCGTCAGTTATGCCTGCCAAATAGTATAAAAACTCATCTCCGCCGGTTCTGCAGACCAGATCATTTCCGCATACCTCCCGCAGAACATCGGCAACCATTTTCAAAGCATAATCTCCCATCAGATGCCCATGCACATCATTGATCTGACGGAAATGGTTCAGATCTATGAGCATCAGGGTCCCCCCTTCTGCCCGCAGGCCTACGGAGATATCATACTCTCCCTTTCGTCTACTCAAAAGACCTGTCAGATAGTCGATCGGCGATTCCCGGATTTCCTCGTCTCCCATCGTCATGCCTACAATCTTGCCACTGTCAAAGATTGGTGCCGCCATATCCTCCTCCGGCATCCACACCTTCTCCACGGCGCCTTCTTTGATCAACTGTATAAAAATATCTACAAGCTCAGGATCCCACTGGGTTCCTTTTCCCATTTCCAGTTCTGCCATGACCACATCGTCATTCAGTTTTCTGCGATAAACCCGGTTGCTGGTCATAGCATCGTAGGAATCCACCAGCCCGATCACTCGTGCCACCAGAGGAATGGATTCTCCCTTAAGCCCCTCCGGATATCCTTTTCCATCGTATCGTTCGTGATGGTATTTGGCGCCCACACTGATATTGGGAAAAGTCTTAAAATCATTTAAGATCTCCGCACCCACCACGGTATGCCCCTTGATCAGGCGAAACTCCACATCAGTCAGCTTGAAGGGCTTATTGAGCACAGCGTCCGGGACCCCGATCTTTCCCACATCATGCATCATCGCCACATAATAAATGTTCTGAATATCCTCCTCCGGCCAGCCCAACCGCTGTGCCAGAAGCTCAGCGTATGCCGCCACCCGCATGGAATGTCCCTTGGTATAGTCATCCTTGGCATCCACCGTATTGGCGACGGTCATGATCGCCTGGATCGTAACGCGCTCCATCTCCCTCGTCTTTTCATCCAGTCTGCGCTGCAGATCTTTCCGATAGCCGTCCAGCTCTATCGTGCTTTTTGTACGGCTTAACAGGATATTTGGCTCAAAGGGCTTGGAGATATAGTCGTTCGCACCTACGCGGAAGCACTCGATCTCCGTCTCCGCACTGCGGTCTGCCGTCAGAAAGATCACCGGTATTTTTTTCCAGCGCTGATCCTTCTGCAGTGTCTCCATCACCTCAAAACCGCCAACCTCCGGCATATTGATGTCTAAAAGGATCAGGTCCGGCGTGTGCCGCTCCAGATATTTGTATGCCTGACTTCCTGAATTTACAGCCACCACCTTGTATTCGCTCTCCAAAAGCTTCTGTGCCGTGGCCAGCGTCAATCTGTCATCATCGACGATCAAAATAATTTTTTTCATTTGTCCCCCACTCAGTCCCTGAATGCCGTACTTTTTTTCATTATACGCTCAACTACCATAAAAAGCAAACAAATATAGGTTTAGGTATCCTTGCTCATTTCTTTCTTAAGTCTCCGCATGATCTTTTTCTCAAGCCGGGAAATATAAGATTGTGAAATTCCTAACAATTCCGCCACTTCCTTCTGGGTAAGCTCCTTACCGTCCGCATTGCCGATACCGAACCGCAGCCGGATAATCGTCTGTTCCCGCTCTGACAGCTTTGCGATCGCCCGGATCAGGAGTTTCTTTTCCACCTCATTTTCCAGGTCCTTGTAGATCACATCTTCCTCCGTACCCAGAATATCCGAAAGCAGCAGCTCATTGCCGTCCCAATCCACATTCAGCGGTTCGTCGATAGAGACCTCCATTCGATGCTTGTTATTTCTTCTGAGGTACATTAAGATCTCATTCTCAATACAGCGGGAAGCATAAGTTGCCAGCTTAATGTTCTTTTCCGGGTTAAAGGTGTTGATGGACTTGATCAGTCCGATGGTCCCTATGGAGATCAGGTCTTCCACGCCCACTCCCGTATTATCAAACTTTTTTGCTATGTACACCACCAGTCTTAAGTTATGCTCTATCAAAATCGATTTTGCCTCATCCTCATACTCTGTTCCCAGATCACCAATGATCTCTGTTTCCCTTTCGCTTTCGAGGGGCGGCGGCAGCACCTCTGCCCCTCCTATGTAATGAATATCTCCCTGTCTGGCCATCAGGAATTTCGGTTCCCTGTGCACCATCTTAAATTGAATCTTACCGGGAATTGCCACTTTTAAAACCATTCTTCTTCCTCCTAGTTTTCTAATAACCCAGGGTGTAATATCATCTGATAGGCACTATCCTCCGATATGCCCGCATCACAAATCGCAACTATGATGTGTTCTCTCACAAGCACTTCTCCTGCCTCCTCGATCCGCATCCCGGGAAGTTCATAGGCGGAAAGGATACCGTTTCGCCGCCCCACGCTGTGATAGGGGATCGCATGGTATTTTTCTTCCACCAGACAAGGCGCTAAACACCTGGCGATCCGTCTGCTGATCAGACTCACCGGCGCCCCGCTTATGGGATCGGTCAGATGATTTCCGGTATCCACCAGCGCCTGCACCCGGATCTCTTGTTCCGGCGACGGCGCGTAGAACCACACCGTCCGCAGGGTGTCCGCCCGCCTTCTCATAAACCTGCCTATGAGGAGCCTGAGGATCCCATAGGCCAGAGTGGCCGCTGTCAAGCTTAAAAAGAGACTTCCCTTACCCTTCAGAATGAATCTTAAGCGGTTCAGAATCCATATCATGGCGCTGCCGAAAAAAAAGCCTGCAGCCGCCATCGCCAGGGATGCCCGGAAAAGACTGCGCACACCATATATCCGATAGGTGAGGCACATCATACACATACTGACAGGCAACGCGCCGAGTAAAAGTCTGCCTCCCACCGTAAATACCGGCAACATAAGAAACAGACAGCTCATCCCGGCCCCCACTACAGCCGCCAGCCAGTTTTTACGACGCCTGGCAGTAAGCCGAAAAAGCGGACCGGGCCGGGACAACAGGT
>CAMWMO010000141.1 GCA_947175305.1 uncultured Lachnospiraceae bacterium | reverse complement strand
CAGAGGAATTGTACTGGGGGCGATGGACGCCGAGATCGCAGCCAGACTCACCAGTATCATGGCTCCCGATTCGTGATCTGGCGGGAGCGGTTTTTCTGCACAGATTTGAAAAAAACGCTTTAAAGAAGGCGGAAAAAAGCCGATATATAAAATGTGGAAGGGAAACCTGACACATGATATATATAAATTGTTTTACCAGTACCTTGAAAACTTAAGAAAGGAGGAAAGAGCAAGAATGACGGTAAACAATGTAAACGCCCTGTCGCCCTTTGGTGCGGTTCAGGGAGGTCAGACATCTGTGAAGCCGGAGGAGTTCGTGCAGGAGCGCTTTGATAAGCTCATGACCAAGATGGGCGATCAGCTTGCGGGCATGCAGCAGTCCCAGGCGGGCAGCGTGACAGCTGTGGCGCCGAAGCAGGAAGCAGTGCAAAATGCTCAGGAGACGGCACAGCCGAAGGATACTGTGAAACAGGAGACTGCGGATCAGACGGCGGAGACGAAAAAGCCTGAGGATACCGCTAAGGATGACGGAAACGGCGCCGTGGAGCAGGATAAGAGCGAAAGCACAGCCGGAACCAAAGAGGCTGCATCGCAGGACACTGAGAAGCAGGACGCTGTGGAGAAGGCGGCTGAGGAGCTTGTGGCGGAAATCGTTAATGTGATGGACATTCCGCTGGAGAAAGTGGAAGAAGCCATGGAGAACCTGGGACTGACAGCAGTAGATCTTTTTGATCCTGCGAATCTAAAACAGCTGTTATTAAATCTGACAGACAGCACAGATGAGCTGAGCCTGGTGACGGACGAAACTCTTTACGGCAATTTACAGGAACTCTTTACAGTGGTAGAGGATACGCTCGGATCACTGCAGGAGGAGCTGGGATTATCCGAAGAGGAACTGGATGCGCTGATGGAGCAGATGAGCGCGGCAAAGCAGGAAACTGTGGAGGAAAATCCTTTGACACAGACGCCCGAGGTGAGTGTGGAGGGCATGAAGGACTATGCAGTATCCGTGCAGAAAGACGGCGGCACCGTACAGGTTAAGGTGACAGTCGATGATGCCAGCGGCGAAAAGCATGTCAGTGAGCAGATCACAGAGACGGCGAAGCCTGAGACCGAGCCTGTTTCCAGAAAGGCGGACACAGGACATAAGGGTGAGGGAAGTATGGCGGGAGAGCAGAACACCCAGCACACTTTCTTGCAGAATCTGACAGGGCAGACCGAAGAGGTCAAAGCGCCGGCGGAGCAGCCGGTATACACACAGCCGGAGACGAATCAGATCATGGATCAGATCGTAGAGTACATGAAGAGCAATATCAAGCCTGAGACACAGGAACTGGAGATGCAGCTGCATCCCGCAAGCCTGGGGACGGTGCATGTACAGCTGGCGGCGAAGGACGGTGTCATCACAGCGCAGTTTGCGGCACAGAATGAGGCAGTGAAGGCGGTTCTGGAAACCCAGATGATTCAGCTCAAACAGCAGTTTGAGGAGCAGGGCATCAAGGTGGAGGCCGTGGAAGTCACAGTTGCGAACCACGCTTACGGCGAGCAGTATTCGCAGGAGCAGGATACGGCCGAACATCAGAGAGAAGCGGCGAAGAAATCCACCAGAAGGATCAATCTGGACGATCTGGAGGAGGATGCTCTGGAAGAGATGGAAGATTCGGAGCGGATCGCTGTGGAGATGATGCAGGCAAACGGCAGTACAGTAGATTATACGGCATAAGAGATGACAGACAGAAAGGAGTGTTACTATGGGAGTAGTACAGAAAGTAGAAGACGGAAAATTTGTGGAGTCCAATTCCGCGGCGTCCCTTGCGAATGCCAAGAAGAAGGCTGCCAGCAGCAGCAGCCTGGATAAGGACGCGTTCTTACAGCTTCTGGTGGCGCAGATGAAGTACCAGGATCCCCTGGAGCCTACCTCTAACACGGAGTATATTTCGCAGTATGCGACTTTCTCGGAGTTAGAGCAGATGCAGAACATGAGCGCATCCATGGATCTGTTCCGGGCATCCTCGCTGGTAGGGCAGACCGTACTTTTGAAGGTGACTGACAGTATGGGCAGGACCACGAACGTACAGGGTAATGTGGACTATGTGGTATACGAGAATAACAAGGCATACCTCTCCGTGAACGGTGACCTGTATTCTATGGACGATCTGGATACCGTGGCAGACCCTACTTATCTGGAAGCCTACAAGCTGGCGGCGGATTGGCTGAATATCTACAACAAGCTTCCGGCATACGAGAATCTGACATTGGCGGACAGAGAGAATGTAGAAAAGCTGGATGAGGTCTACAACGGCATGTCGGAGTATCAGAAGCAATTCTTAAAGGATGAAGAAGTGGCTACCATGCAGAAGTATGTGGCGAAGATGAAGGATCTGGTGGCAATTGCCGAGGCCAACAAAGGCGATGACGACGGCGGTTCAGACGATGAATAAGCGCCGTGAGTAAGCCGGCTATCTCAAGGAGGAGAAAACATGAAGATTCAAGGCAGTTCTTTCCCTTCCATAGAGCAGCTGCAGGATCAATATTTAAACGCGGGCAGAGCCAAGGGCAGCGTACCTGCACCGGGAGGCGTAAGTTTTCAGGATATTCTGGCAGGGAAGACGGACGGGATACAGCAGTCCGGTGAAATCAAGTTTTCCAAGCACGCAGCCAACCGCCTGTCAGACAGAAATATTGAACTGACCGAGGATCAGGTGGAACGCCTGAACTTAGGAACGGCCAGAGCTTCTGCGAAGGGGATAAGCGAATCATTGGTCATAGTTGATTCCCTTGCATTTATTGTGAGCGTACCGAATCAGACGGTCATCACAGCGATGGATCAGGCGGAGACTGATGAAAATGTATTCACAAACATAGACGGAGCCGTGATCATATAAGCCGGACCTTACAGGAGGCTTACCGTCCTCGACTGACAGAGAGGACATACGGTTCACGCATAATGAAGGAGGTCATTTCACTATGATGAGATCATTGTTTTCTGGCGTGTCGGGTTTGAAGACCCACCAGACCAGAATGGATGTTATCGGTAACAACATTGCAAACGTAAACACTACAGCGTATAAGGCACAGAACATGGTATTCAGCGATCTGTTATACCAGACCACACAGGCGGCTTCCGGGGCGAATGCGGCTACCGGCCGAGGCGGTATCAACGCAAGACAGATCGGTCTGGGCGCCAAGACCTCGGCCATCAGCACAGCGATCAGCAGACAGGGTTCCGCGCAGTCTACGAACAATCCC
The DNA here is from genome assembly GCA_947175305.1 of uncultured Lachnospiraceae bacterium. GTDB lineage: Bacteria > Bacillota > Clostridia > Lachnospirales > Lachnospiraceae > UBA3282. The sequence goes on along the minus strand of CAMWMO010000141.1, from coordinate 2,173 downwards.
TGGGATGTGATGATCACCGGCGAGTCTTTCTTTATCGTAAGCAGCGGCTCACAGAATTTCTTCACCAGAGACGGCTCGTTCACCATCGACGGCGCGGGCAATCTGGTTATGGCGAGCAACGGTTATCGCGTGATGGGCTGGCAGTATGATGAGGAGACCGGAGATATCCGGTCCGACGTAGTTTCTGCGCTGCAGATCATGAACCGGGATAACATGATTGCACCGGCTGAGTCTACCACGATGGGATACGCTTCCGGTATTCTGGATAAGAATGACACCGACTTACACAGCAGCGGCGGTAAGGTCATGACGCTGTCATTCTACGACGCTCTGGGTTATAAGTATACGGCGAAGATGAGCGTGCACGCGATGAGTCAGGACGGCAACTACTATGTACAGCTGGATGACATCATCAACGAAGACGGCGTTTCCCTGAAGAGATACTACAATCTCAACGATATCGGACAGATCGCAAACTTCGGCGGGGAGCAGGCGCCGATCGAGGATACGAAGGTATATTCCGTACCCAATGACGGCAGCGTGACGTACAACCCGGCGAATGGCAACACTCCGGCATCTTTCACAGTCAGCTATAACTTTGACGAGATCCTCGACGGTTTTTCAAAGAATCCGATGATGAGCCTGGCGGGAGATTCGGTGGTAGTAACTGCTGTTGGAAATACTCAAGCACCTTTTACAGCGCCTATTAATCCTGTGCAGGCAGGTACATCTGTAACCGTGGAGGGCAGCGTGACGCTGACCAAGAGCGTATTACAGAGCGAGTACGGACTCGCCTATGATGAGAAAGAAGGTCAGTATTACTACAGACCAAAGAATGCGGATGGCACTTATGGTAATCTCACTGCGTTGGGTCCCCGCACGAATCCTACGGAAGCAGCCAAGCCTGATGCATGGGGAGATGTGCTGAGTCAGCTGGGCGGCAGTGTGGAACTTGCTATGGATGGAACAACCCCTAAGATCGAAGTGGATGAGAAGGGCGATGTGACATTAAGCTTTACGGCAAATTTTGACACCACCAAGGACTCCGTATTCACAAACAATCAGTCAGGCAGCGGATCCTTCGGCGTGACTCTGGAGGATAATGATGCCAACAGATCAGAGATTCTGGAGAAGGTTTATGGTCTGTACGGTACGGATAACATATCCTACACGATCAATTTCATCACGCCCGACGGTCATGCCAGCATTACAAGTTCGGAGACCTATAATGGTAATATGTTAGTGTTTGATACAAAGACCGGTAACTTCGAATACATCGGTACGACCGGTCAGAATTCGGCGACCCTGTCCTTCAACGCTTCTGCGACTGACTTGACGGGCGCAACTGTGGATCTGGGTCACTTTAGTGATATTTCCATCGATTTCAGCTCTCTGATGAATATCAACCATGGCGGGGTGTCCACCGCAAGCCTGGACAACGGTGACGGCAGCTCGGACAACCGGGGCAGCGGCCGTAAGCAAGGTGAACTGATCGGTGTGGAGATTGCTCAGGACGGTAAGATCAGAGCCTCCTACGACAATGGTATGACCAGGCTTCTGGGACAGATCGCGGTAGCGAAGTTTGCTAACCCGGAGGGTCTTGCGAAGGCCGGCAACAACCTCTACTCCACCACCATGAACTCCGGTGAGTTCGACGGTATCGGTATTGATATCACTTCGGACGGTGAGGGTTCCATGGAGTCAGGAATTCTGGAGATGAGTAACGTGGATCTGGCTGGTGAGTTTACCGAGATGATCACCACCCAGCGTGGTTTCCAGGCAAACAGCCGTATTATCACCACCTCCGATTCCATGCTGGAGGAGCTGGTAAATCTGAAGAGATAGTCGTAAATAAAAAAATTTGGGGAACTTTCCGCAGTGTTTGTGGGAAGTTCCCCTGTTTTGTGTCCTCGTGTCAAAGAATTGGGAAAATTTTTTTTTGCAGTTTTTGTAGATGTATGATAGAATAATAAAGTTGTAAGGTACAGAAGGACGGATGGGAGGAAGCATATGGTAGAGGTCACGAAGATCAATGGCGTTAAGGTGCTGATAAATCCTGATCTGTTGGAACTGGTGGAAGAAACGCCCGATACGGTGCTGTCTTTTACCACCGGTCGGAAAATAATTGTAAAAGAAAGTAGACAAGAAGTGAAAAATTTAGTAAAATCGTATA
>CAMWMO010000140.1 GCA_947175305.1 uncultured Lachnospiraceae bacterium | reverse complement strand
AAGTGGGCGGTATCATCAATTTAGATGATATCACGCATATTGAGTATGTGGAAAAGATTTTAGGAAAGCTGCCGGAGACGATGAGTTGTCGTTACAATCCCGGCGGTGTGTTTCAGATGAGTAATGGCATTATGGATAATCCGGGAGATTCCAAGTACGGTTTTACCCCGGAGCAGCTTTTTGAGGGTTATCGGATTCTGAAAGAGAAGGGAGTAAAGCATTTCGGCCTGCATGCGTTCCTGGCAAGCAACACGGTGACAAATGAGTATTATCCTCAGCTTGCGAAGCAGCTCTTTGAGGTGGCTGTTCAGGTCAAAGAAAAGGCAGGAGTGCAGATTGAGTTCATCAATCTTTCCGGCGGCGTAGGAATCGCCTATCAGCCCGATCAGGCAGCCAATGATATCAAGGCCATCGGCGAGGGCGTGCATCGAGTATTCGATGAGGTGCTGGTGCCTGCCGGGATGGGTGAGACGGCAATCTATACGGAGATGGGGCGCTTCATGACAGGACCTTACGGCGCATTGGTGACAAAGGCGATCCATGAGAAGCATACCCATAAAGAGTATATCGGTGTAGACGCCTGCGCTGTCAATCTGATGCGGCCTGCCATGTACGGGGCTTATCACCATATCACGGTGCTTGGAAAGGAAAATGCAGTCTGCGACCATAAGTATGATGTGACGGGTTCACTGTGTGAAAATAATGATAAGTTTGCCATTGACAGAATGCTTCCGGAAATTGAAAAGGGCGATTATCTGGTAATCCATGACACGGGTGCGCATGGATATGCTATGGGATATAACTACAATGGTAAATTGAAGTCAGCGGAACTTCTTTTAAAGGAGGACGGCAGCGTGCAGCTGATCAGACGCGCCGAGACTCCCAGGGATTATTTTGCGACGCTTGATGGTTTCGATGTATATGATAAGTTAGGATTCTAGCGAATTAGAAAGCGATTTTTGATAAAGACCTTTCCAATGGTCCGCGGTTATGATAAGATATGACTTGGTTGTGATGGATCATATCTTATCATAACTTTAAAATAAGTGCTGGTGTGTCGGAATGGCAGACGAGGCAGACTCAAAATCTGTTGTGGGCAACCACGTGTGGGTTCAAGTCCCACCACCAGCATTACTGATCAGCATATTTCTTTAAAGTTCTTAGTTGTATTTCTGTTTTCTGTTATATTTTCCACAAGGCGCCTTGATAATTGAATAGACTTTGCACCTTGGTTGTGATATACTGTATTCAAACAACAATGTGTTGTCAATTCGATAATCCCTATAAAGGCGGTGAGAGTATGAGAGACAGTGAGAAACTGGATTTGATTCTTGAAAAAGTGACGGGCCTTGAGACAGACATGGTTGAGGTTAAAGCAGACGTAGCGGAGCTTAAGACGGATGTAGCCGAACTTAAGGAAGACATGGTCGAGGTTAAAGCAGACGTAGCGGAGCTTAAGACGGACGTAGCCGGACTTAAGGAAGACATGGTCGAGGTTAAAGCAGATATAGCAGAGCTTAAAGAAGACATGGTTGAGGTTAAAGCAGACGTGGCCGAGCTTAAGACGGATGTGGTCAATCTTAAGGCAGATATGACAGAGGTTAAGGCAGATGTAAAGAACCTGCATATGGAAGTCAGTTTTGTTTTTGACGAGGTCGAGAGAGTACATTCTATCTTAGATAATCATAAAGCAGACAGATCAGCGCACACAGCGTAATCACAGCTATATACATATATCATGCAAAATCAGGTGTAAAGTCTATTGAGGGATTAAGATTTTACACCTTTTTCGTAAGGGGAGGGAATCATTTATGGAGAAGCGGGAGAACGGAAACATATTAAAAATTGCATTGTTACAAATCGCACCCGGCGAAACAACGGAGGAGAATCTGGAAAAGGGGATACAAGCATGCCAAGCGGCGCAGAGATCAGGTGCAGACATTGCCCTGTTTCCGGAGATGTGGAGCAATGGTTATCGTATCTATGCTCGGCCAGTATAGGACTGGCAGGCGGAAGCCATAGCAGCAGACAGCGATTTTGTCAAAGCCTTCGGCGGACTTGCGGAGGAACTGCATATGGCGATCGGAATTACGTTACTGGAACAATTTCCAGGTGCACCCCGCAACACCTTGATCCTCTTTGACCGCTTCGGGAACCGGGCATTGACCTATGCAAAGGTGCATACCTGTGATTTTTGTGTAGAGCAGAATTTGACGCCAGGTGAGGGATTTTCAACGACAGTGCTGAATACGGCTTGCGGGGAAGTGCAGGTTGGCGCGATGATTTGTTATGACAGGGAATTTCCGGAGAGTGCGAGGATTTTAATGCTTGCGGGGGCAGAACTGATTCTGGTACCCAATGCCTGCCCTATGGAAATAAACCGGCTGTCTCAGCTTCGTGCCAGGGCATATGAAAATATGCTGGCAGTTGCCACTTGTAATTATCCGGCAGGCGTTCCGGATTGTAATGGCGGTTCCAGTGTCTATGACGGCGTGGCTTATCTTCCAACAGAAGCGGGATCCAGAGATACCTGTATTTTGCAGGCAGGCGGCGAGGAAGGGATTTATGTAGCATCACTTGATCTTTCTCAGCTCAGAAGCTATCGGGAAAGAGAGGTACACGGCAATGCCTACCGTCATCCCCGAAAATATACGGCTCTGACGGATACCGCGATTGCTGAGCCTTTTATCCGGCAGGATTATAGGGCGTGAGAAGATGGGAAGTGTGAGAGAAATGTCCTAGGCACTTTGTGAAGCGGTAAAATCCTGAAAAATCCGTGTTCCCGGAGGGTGATACGTAAAATACATAAAGCAAATCAAAAGAACAACTACTAAGCAGCACAATAAGACTGTATAGGGTTCTAATCTACAGGACAATGTAAGCTTGTAGGAAAGCCAGAATGTGATTAGGATACTCAGGATAAATGTGCCAATGTCTAGGATAAAGACATCTTTGCCAAGAACAGAGGTGTAGGCATAGAAAAATACAGGGATCAATATAGTTCCCATTATAATCCCGAAACATAGGGAAGAAGTGATGCACGAGTAGGTTTTCCTGAATTTGAAAATAAGAAAAAGGGAGTAGAGCAGCATGGGATAAAATAGCAGCTTCATATGTTCCCAGGTCGATTCGTTGATCGGTGTAAAAAGGCCGACGATGTCATTATGCCCGGACCAATCATACAGAAAGTGATCAAGGGTTCCTTTAAGCAGGACAAAAATGATGCCGATAATGGTATATTGCTTTAAATGTTTCATCCGAAGCACCCCTTGGCTAGTATATGAAACAGTTGTACAATTATGTATAGAAATTAAGGGCATTGTTAAGCAATACAGATATCAAGACTGCAAGATGGGGATTCCAATATTCAAAAACGACAGGAGTACATAATGATACATATACTGCCATACCTGGAACACACCATCCGCACAACAAAATCCCCTCAGGAGATCCATGATATTTTGCAATCGGTCACGTCTTCCAAAAGGGAGTTGGGGTTGAGTACGACGGGTGAATTTATTGGCACGATCGATCAGTACGATTTCAAAATTATGAGAATTATTAATTATCGCAATTCCTTTATGCCCGTGATAAAAGGTGCAATCAAAAAAGGAGAAGAAGCGTATGGGGTGGCTCTGAAAATGCAGCTTCATCCGATTACATATATATTTCTAATATTCTGGTTCGGTATTGCAGGATTCATCCTCTTAATAGGGATTCTTGGTTTGATGACATCGGAGCCTACTGATGTAACGCTGTTTTTGGGGACAGGTGGTTTTATTGCGTGGGGGCAGATTTTATCAAGATGGGGATTCTTTTTTCAGGCGAAGAAAGACATAAAAAAACTGGAGGAGCTGCTTAGCGCAGAGACTCCCGCAGCTTTTTAAGCTTTTCTTCATCGAGCTCTCCGGCAATGATCGTATTGTTGATCCAGAGTTTCAGTGCTTCCACAGTGACGGAAATTTTATCTAGGCGATCCTGGATTTTTACAAAGTCGGGCAGCTCGTCGTCTGTGATCTTTCCGTCTTCTGTTATTTCTATCAAACGCTCTTTGTATTTATCCAATGTATTCAGAGAAGAAAGGATGCCCAGGGTGATTTCGGGCAGTCCCGTGATCTGCACTTCCGGCACATGCTCCTGGCCGATGCGGCATTCGTTGGCGCAGTAGTAGTTGCAGAGCCGGGGATTCTTATAGGCATCAGCCATTGCCAGAACGTCTTCCGGCTGGGGAAGCGTGGAGTTGTTTTCTATTTTTTCAATCTTACTCTCTGAGATATATTCCATCAGTTCGCTTGCCTGGGCTCGTGTCAGGCCGGCATTTTCTCTGCTTTGAAAGTAAATGTTTTTGTTCTCTTTTGTAGATCTTTTTCCCATAATGAGTGCCCTTTCTCAATGTCAAAATATAAATACATTATAGAGGATAGCCCTTTGCGGGGCAAGCGGAATCCTGATTGCGGATTTTAAAGAAGTTATTTCGCGGATTTTGGAGAATTAGAACCAGTTTTTTCGTTATATTAATGATTCAAAAAAAGAATCTGCTTTACTAAAATGGATTTATCGGAAACGGATAATAAGAGAACTGGTGGAGCGGAGGAAGAAAATGACAGTTGATGAGAGAGTTTTTCTGTGCCGTTTGCTGGAAAAGATCGAGGAACAGGAAATCTATTGTGAGACGATAGGTGTGCGGGACAGATCGACGTTTCAGGGAGAAACAGTTTTACAACGAAAAAGAATCAGGCGATACGAAAGGAGCAAAAAATGATCACTTTATTATTCTGTATCTTAATGTTTACTGTATTTGGAAAGCTTGCGCTGGTGGCGATTCGGGCGGCGTGGGGAATCTCGAAAGTCATATTTTGTCTGGTGTTTGCGCCGCTGATTTTAATTGTACTTTTGATTTCAGGGCTGGTTTATATTGCTCTGCCGCTGTTGCTGATCGGGGCGGTGGTTAGTTTTGCGGCGTCGAGAGTTTAAAGACCTGTCAACATGGCGCGTCGTCGCGTATACATACTTGCGCCCTAAATAGAAATGATTTATAATGATAAAATATATTTTGAGATAAGGGGTGCATATTATCAAAAATATAGAAATGAATGGAAGTATTGCTGTAATGATGTAGACATGATCGGCAGTCGATTAACGGCATTATTTGATACGGATTTTTATGGAGAAGATTGGTAAGCATACAACCAAATACCGTGTCAAGAGCAGGAATTTTACCGCGAGAGGAATGGATATAGTCATGGAGCTGTCTGTAAAGAATCCACAGGAGTTGGCGGAGAGTATTCGAGAAACAAAGGCGGCAGAAAATTTTTCTATTATCGAATACGACAGTGATGATGTGATATAGAGGGAAATAGCTGCATGAAAAAGCTTATTGAGACAGTAGTTCTTATTGCGTCTGTAATAATAGGAATTTATTTAATCTATTTTTGTAATATTACGGTACATTATTCTGAAT
>CAMWMO010000139.1 GCA_947175305.1 uncultured Lachnospiraceae bacterium | reverse complement strand
CTTTCTTTTTTATTATGCGTTTCTTGCAGAAAGCAGTATGGAATGAGGCGGACCGGAAATATTGGGAAGAGAAGGGCTGGACAGGAAAGAAACGGCCTTGGCGGTGAAGGGAGGAACACATGAAAAAGTTTGAACAGACAAAAATTATGATGGTGAAAGGGGATATTACAAAAAATCATAATGTTCAAGCGATTGTGAATGTGGCTAATACCAGTTTGCTTGGCGGAGGAGGGGTGGACGGAGCGATCCATCGTGCTGCCGGTCCGGAGCTGCTGGCGGAGTGTCGTCTCTTGAATGGTTGTAAGACTGGTAAGGCAAAAATAACAAAGGCGTATAAATTGCCATGTGAGTATGTCATTCATACGCCTGGCCCGCATTGGAATGGAGGAAAATCGAAGGAACACGAATTGCTTGAGTCCTGCTATCAATCCTGCCTCGAATTAGCGATGGAAAACGGAATAAGAAGCATTGCATTTCCCTCCATATCTACAGGTATTTATCACTTCCCTTTAGAGGATGCGGCTAGGATAGCTGTCGGTACTGCAAGGAGATTCATTGTAGATCATTTGGGTAAATTTGATGTTATCAAGTGGGTTCTTTTTGATGATAAAACACTTGAAGTATACGAGAAAGAATTTAATAAACCGTCAGAATACAAAGAGCATCAGATTCCCTGATGCTCTTATTTTTTATCTTGATACCCCTAATTTTGATATTAACGCTTCCTGTAAAACTCTGGAAACATTAAGATGTGCTTTTTCGGCCTCTTGATTAAGCCAGTTTGGGAGCGTAACATTCCTGCGGACTGTCTTATTGTCTACCTGACGGCGGTACTCTGTAAAATCGATATCCACTAAAGAAACATATCCTTCTCCGTCTTCTGCGAATGTTCCATTAGCCGCATTGATATCACTCAACTGGCTCGGGTTCGGGAGTTCCCTTTCGTTATCTTCATAATCAATTCCTTTTAATCCGATCGCATCCCGCGCCATATACATGGCATCTGGCATTCCGTACCCTTGTGTTAATATGTTCAAATCCGGTACTTCCACCAGTACGGTGTTCTTTTCATCATGTAACGGTGTAAATATTACAGGATATACATTCTTCATTTTATCTGCCCTCCTAGGCTCTCCTTTGTTCTACTCTATACATGTATTGAGATATGGAGACTTTATAATCCCCATCTTTTTAGTATTGCTTTTGCTAATCTTTCGTCAATTTCTCTGTGTCTTGGGACTTGTTCCTCGTCGTTCCCTCGTCTATATATATCATGGTCACCGCCGTGCCTTGTCATTACAAACCCTGCCTTTTCTAATCTTTTTATCAAGTCTCTTTGTTTCATTATGCCCTCCTTATGTATATATGATACACATTTTTTACACATTCGTCAATGTTAAGATGTGTATTATTTACACATCTTATTGCGGAAATGATTGCAAAAAAGCTACAGGGAAAAGTTACGTAATTTTTCTGTCAAGAGATTTTGGCAAGCCCTGTGTATATATATCATGCAACGGCGCAATGAGGCGGAGCGGAAATATTGGGAAGAGAAGGGCTGGACAGGAAAGAAACGGCCTTGGTGCTGAAGGATGGAAATGTTTTGGAAAGAGATACGGCATCCAATGTATGGATACAAAAATGACCTGGCAGACTTATCATAGCATGCCAGGTCATTATGTTTCTCTTGTTATCAGCCTACCAGATTAGTTGGGCCCAATATATTCAGCTCCGCCGAATCCTAAAATCAGCATGAAAATAGGAGTTAAGAATAAGAGACCGAAGCCGAATGCAATACCTTGTCCAAATGCCTTGGCAAGCTTAAAGCACAAAATAATAGTTATAACAAAATTTACCAGCGGTACAAATGTAAGTAAGAATAACCATCCGATTCCGAATGCCATATCATACAGGCAGTAAAGATTGTATAATGGTACAAGCGATGCCCAGCCCGGTTTACCGGCTTTTACATAAAGTTTCCACATTCCCACCAATGCAACAACAAGCCATACAAGTACGATAATCGTATATACCGCACCAAAAGAGGCTGCCGCTGCATTGTACAGTAATTCATTTGACATGATTTTCCCTCCTCAAAGAAAATATTATGATTTGATATGTACATCATACCATCCCTATTTTATTTCATATTTCCGCATAGAGCAACATTTTTTTCGTTTTCTTATAATTTCCTTTTTTCCCATAAGCAGCCCTTCAATCCCCAAACCATCCTTCCGCTCGCCGTTCCACATCGTCAGCAAATTCTTCCGCCCATTCTTCCATTTTCTCTTCGTGTTGTTTCTCAAGTTCATCGAGTTTTTTCTGCACGTCTTCAGAATATGCCATACTGTTGAAGTTCCCCATAAAAGCATTGATAAATTCATCATCAAGATGAATCTTCCATTTCCCATTCTCCCGATATGCCGAAACCGTGACCTCAAGCGTACAGGTATCGTCTTTATCGCATGCTTCCACGATGGCAAGCAGACCGTCTTCATCATCCATGATATTGGAAATGTCTTTTATCATCTGTCCAAGTCCTGTTCCGGTACTGCCCAACATATTTTCAATAAGTTGGATCTCATATTTTCCCATGACATCCGCCATGTTAAGATTTGTGATTTCCATAGTGATCTCGGCACTGTCTCCGTCCTCTTTCACATCTTCTATTTCCCACGTCAGATTTTCCGTCATTTTTTTCGCAAACTTATGATTGAACTCATATTTCTTTTTCCATTTCCCGGTCTTTATTCCCGGCTGTAAAAGCTCGTTGAAAACTCGATATTCTTTTTCTACAGGCACTCCGATCCAATTATAGTATGTTTCTACATAGTTGTCCGTACATCCGTTAAATTGCTCTAAATCCAGCGTTTTCAAGCTTTCCATTGTATAGTCCGCCGTTTCCTGTGCTGTAAGCAATGCCCTGTCTGCTTTGTCTGCAGCATGGGCGCCGCAGGCGCTCAAAGACAAGCTGGCAAGTATCATCATTCCAAAAATTCCGGCTTTCATTCTTTTCATGGTCATTTCTCCTCCTTTTGCCTGTGTTTTTAATGTTTGTTTAGTGGCGGGCGTTTTCTTTCCCGATTCATTTTTATTATATTACGGCAGTCTGACCATTCAATGGCAGTGACAGAAATCGACGGCGGGGCAGCAAAAAAAGACGCCTGAGCGTCTTTTCTTAGGTCTTGCTATATTCCTCTTACCTTTCATTCAACGGTATCATTGCGGCGAAAGAGAACCATCCGTTTTCGCATTTTAACACACTTGTTCCATTGTTTTTTCTGATCACGGAATCCACATTTAACAGACCGATTCCGTGCTGAGATTTATCCCGCTTACTCGTGACAATCCTGTTGTCTTTGATCTGCACCGCATCCTTTACCGGATTGCGTATCGACAGGACAAGCTGGTCTTCCTCCAAAACCATCTTAAACTGTATCACTTTATTCTCGGCGAGCTTCTCACAGGCTTCGATCGCGTTGTCGAGCAGATTTCCCAACAGCGTCACGATGTCCTCTTCACTGGTAGTAAGTCCCGACAGATCACCGGAAACTATTGTCATAACAATTCCCTTGTCAAATGCTTCCTGATACTTCTGATTCAACATCACATTTACCACGGTGTGCTCTGTGTTTATACACATTTCATTGTATCGGAGGCTTCCGGTCAGTCTTGAAATATATTCTGCCGCTTCTTTTGTCTGCCCGCTTTCGAGCATTCCCTGAATACAATGCAGCTGATTCTTGTAATCATGGGAAAACCGACGCTGCTGCTCATAACGTTTCTTCATGCTTTGGTACAACTGCATCTGATTCTGCGTCTGTTCATGGAGGAGTCTCAGCTTCTGCATCTGAGATTCTTTTTCCAGCAGGCTGACCATATAATAAAATCCTAACACATACACTACTGCAAATCCTACGACCGCAGTCAGCAGGGCATAATAATCCGTGGTGCTGTATTCCGGAGACATCATAGCGACTGCCATACTTACCACAATGCCAATCAAAGAGAGAAGACCAAATTTACCCCATTTTACATCCGACAGTCCACGAACTCTGCTCTGATAGCGATAACGGAAAGCCAGCATCAGACATAGATAAGCGATATCCACAAGTGGCTCTGTCAAATCGGCCCCCATTACAGAATTTGGCAAAGGAGTTATGTAAACTAATAAGACAAGAAGTACGGAAAAGAGCCAATAAATCCCGCAAAACATGATTGACAATATGATATTTTTTAAAACGCGCATATCAAAATAAATCTGTGCAACAATGGCAGTCACGACAATGACTCGTACCGGTTGAAAAATATACGGCGGAATTTCCGTTACGGCAATCACCATAAATCCTGCGGCAAACGCGAAAACCGTAGTGTGCTGCAGCCATTCATACCGCCGTCTTCGCCTTGGTGCAACAGTCTTGTAGAAGGTCTGACAGCTTATGCCCATGATAAATGATAAAATAAAGCTTCGAATCACAAGTTCCAACATATCTCCCATCACAGCGCTCCTTTATAGTCCACAAATGTTTCTTTTACAGTCTGAAATCTGAGGCGCGGAATGGGAAGCTTTTCGCCTGTGTCGAGATACGCCGTATAGTTACTGACCTTTCGAATATGCTTCATATTTACCAAGAAACTTTTGTGGATTCGTAAGAAATGACAGCTCTCCAATTTCCTTTCCACATTGTCAAGCTTCTCGTAGATCTGGTAGGTCACCGTCTTTTCTTCCATATAGTGAAAGATAGATTTATGCCCTCTGCTCTCCACATACAAAATATTGTCAGTATATAATTTTTTCTCGCCCTCCAGAAACGGGAATGTCATATGCGCGACCTGCATCTTCTGCAAAATCGCTGTCATACACTCTTCTATGGCAGGGGCGAGCGTATCCTTCATGAGGTAGCGGACCGCATTCACCTTATAGCCCTCAAGTGCATAATCCATGAAAGCCGTTACAAATACAATATAGGTATCGGTGTGAAAGGTGCGGATTCTCTTAGCCGTCTGAATTCCGTCGATTTCCTCCATACTGATATCCAGAAATACAATATCAAATTTTACATTGTTCTCACATTGTTCTAAAAACGCCTCTCCTGATAAAAAGGAATGGAGTTCATATGGCAGTTCGCGTTTTTCCAGATATTCTTCCAGAAGCTTCTGTATCTTTTCGCGAAAAAAAAGTTCGTCATCACAGATTGCAATCCGCAGCATATGGCATTACTCACCTCCGTCCCATCATAAGCATCGTGTAGAAACGTTTTAAAACTCAACAATTCCCGACAAACACATAGTTCAGATATTTTCTCGCGGTATCGGCCAGGCAATGTACTTGCGCTATATCTGTCGCCTCCTTGTCAAGCATACGATAGCGCGGGAAAAAGCGCGTCACATGAAGCGGAATCTTTTTTCCGGCAGAGTCTTCCACAGAAGCGATCCATGCCGCTTCTTCTTCCATTTCGGAAACCTTGTCATTCTCCCCGGGTACGATCAATGTAGTAAGTTCCACATGACAGTCTGCGGCCGCAC
>CAMWMO010000138.1 GCA_947175305.1 uncultured Lachnospiraceae bacterium | reverse complement strand
GCCTGTACCGCCTCTGTTGTCCAACAAAGCCCGACTGCCACAGGAAGAACCAATGCTATCACCAGTTTTCTTATTTTATCTTTTATCACGGTTGTGCCTCCTTTGCTCCCGACTTCTGATTCGGCATCAAATAAAGCGTATTCGTTTTCTGTTCATAACGATAGGTCAGTCCATTTTCCGAAAGAGCATCCATCTTCTCTTTCATTTCCTTCTCCATCTTTTCGCGCATCTGTTCCAGTTCCGCCTTTATTTTCTTTTCCAGATCGCTTATATTACGAGAAAGGGCATCCATCCGCCGATCGATCTCACTCAAATCTTTCTCCAAAATGGCCGTAAGATTCTTCTCCACCTTGGAAAGTTTCTCCCAAAGTGCCTTATCCTCTTTCTCCAGCGCAGCAATTTTTTCATGAATTCCGGAAATGTTCGTACGTATCTGCTCCAGCTCACCCTGAAAAGCCCTGATCTGCTCCTGAATCATTGGAATTTTTTCCTTATCCAATACCCGTATCAGATCTGACAGATCCGCGTATTTCGTCTCCATTTCCCGGATCCTCTCCAACACTGTATTGACCTCTTTCTCCAGCTGGGTAAGTTTCTCCTTCTGTCCTTCTTCCTGAGTTTCCCTGATCACTTTCTCCACTTCTTTCTGTATCCGCTCCAGGGTCGTCTGCAGCTCCTTCACTTTTTCTTCCAGATCACTTGTACTGGTAAGGTACTCCTGCCGCAATTCCTCCCCGGCATTTTGCGACATATATTCCGCCATCTTCTCCTCATAAGTAACCGCTGTAAGCTCCTGCTCCTCCATCTGCTCCTGCAACAGTTCCTGCGCCTTCTGCTCTGCTTCCTTCTGCTTTTTCTCCTGTGCGGTGGTATAGCCCCATAAAAGCAGCAGAACCAATACAATGACGACCACCGCCACCGCCCCGATCACCACAAGAGAAAGCCTGTCTTCTTTCCTCTCCGGATCCTCTCTTCTCTCATTCAAATAATCTGACACTTTTGTCATAAATTCTCGCATAAATATCCTCCTTTTTTCTTTTCTCTGCAATGTTTGGAAATCAGCGGCGATCTGCCATAGATCCGTACGATCAGATTATGTACGGAATAAAGTATACTTTAATGTGCCTCCAAAGATTGTATCCTCAAGATAACAAATTTTTTCGCGTTATGCAATATCGGAATAGTTCACAATTTTATAGACAAAAGAAACCAGAGAACATCCTTATTTCCGATGTACTCTGGTTTTATTCTTCACAAACGAAATTTCGTCACACGCCCTTTAATAAGTCAGGATTTCATAGCCGTCTTCCGTGACCGCCAATGTGACCTCCCACTGCGCTGAGGGCTTTCCGTCATCGGTGTAGACCGTCCATCCGTCCTCATCGTCAATATAGATATCAGCTTTTCCCATATTGACCATAGGTTCAATGGTAAACACCATACCCGGCACCATCAGCATCTCCGTCCCTTTACGGGTCACATAGCTGACAAAGGGCTCCTCGTGAAACTCCAGTCCTATCCCATGACCGCCAATCTCCCTCACAATAGAATAGCCGTTCTTCTTCGCGTGATCGTTGATGGCCTGCGCCATATCTCCCAGAAAATTCCAGGGCTTTACCTGTTCTAATCCAACGTCAATACACTCTCTTGCCACCTGCACCAGCTTCCGCGTCTCCTCCGGCACATTTCCCAGCATGAACATACGTGAGGAATCCGAGAAATATCCCTTATATATGGTGGACACATCCACGTTAACGATATCGCCGTCCTGCAGCAGCCGTTTTTCATCGGGAATGCCGTGGCACACCACCTCGTTGATAGAGGTGCACACGCTCTTCGGATACCCCTCATAGCCAAGCGGCGCTGCGATCCCTCCCATCTGCTCTGTCATATCACGAACGATCTTGTCAATCTCCTCTGTACTCATACCGACATGTATCTGCCGTTCCACTTCATCCAGAATCGCAATGTTCAGCTTACTGCTCTCCCGGATCCCCTGAAGCTGCTCCGGAGACTTTAACATATCCCGTCTTGGCACGATATGTCCCTGCAGTGCGTAGCTTTCGACCTTTTCATCCATTGCCATGTGACACGACTTATATTTTTTCCCGCTGCCGCACCAGCAAATATCGTTTCTCCCTAATTTTTTCATATTGATCTCTCCATTCCGTAAGCCTTATATATCATATCACAACGGAACGGTATTTGCACCACCCTTATTTCATCAGCGCCTCCAAAAACTCCTCCGTATTCCCATGATTCCAAAATTCTATAAACTCTTTGGCCTTTTTTGCGACATACTTTTCCCGCGGTATCAAGATTTGATAAAAAAACATCCGTCCCTGTCTGTAATGCTTCAGATACCCTTTCCTCACAAGTCTCGCCAGAAACGTGGAAACCGTTTGCGGCTTCCAGTTCTTTTGGCAGACCTTATTTACCTCCTGTGTGATATCCATCAAGCCAAGCTCTCTCTCTGCATCCCACACCGTCTTCATGACCATCTCTTCACAATCAGTTAAATGTTCGAATTCCGCCATGTCTCTTCTCCTCTCGTTTCTTGCCATTCCCTGATACTTTTAATAGTATTTTATTATAAATAGAATCGCAAGTGTATTTTCTCGCAAAATCAATTATTTCTAAATTTTTCGACAAATTTTAACACGATTAAACCACAAAATCAACCTTTAAAAATCAGTTGCATCTCTTTCATGGATATTGTAGAATGTGGGAATGAGACTTTTACAGAATAAACAACACAAATTCATCGGAGACAAGGCTTTTTATAAGATGGTGCTCACCATCTCTGTGCCCATTATGATCCAAAACGGTATCACGAACTTCGTGAGCCTTTTGGACAATATTATGATCGGGCAGATCGGCACAGAGCAGATGTCCGGCGTGGCGATCGTCAATCAGCTTCTCTTTGTCTATAACCTCTGCCTGTTCGGAGCCGTATCCGGCGCAGGTATCTTTACTGCGCAATATTTTGGGCAGAAAAATCAGGAAGGGATCCGCCAGACTGTCCGCTTTAAAATATGGCTGCTCTCTGCGATCACCCTGATCACCGTGATCCTGTTTCTGTTGGCGGGGGATTCGTTGATCACTCTCTATCTACAGGGAGAAGGCACACCCGAGAATGCCGCCGCCACCTTGCGTTACGGCAGGGAATATCTTCAGATCATGCTGCCCGGACTGATTCCCTTTATGCTGGTACAGATTTACGCCAGCACGCTGCGGGAATGTGGGCAGACCATCCTGCCCATGAAGGCGGGCGTGGTCGCTGTCTTTGTCAATTTGATATTCAACTACATATTGATATACGGCAAATTCGGCGCGCCGGCCCTCGGCGTGCGCGGCGCGGCCATAGCCACCGTCATTTCCCGCTGTGTGGAAGCCGCCATCGTTCTCATCCACATCCACAGACACAGAGAGCAGAATCCTTTTATTGTAGGACTTTATTCTACATTCCGTGTACCCGGCTCTCTGGTCTTTAAGATTGTGACCAAAGGCATGCCTCTTCTTTTAAACGAAACTTTGTGGGGCGCCGGTATGGCAACCTTGACACAGTGCTATTCTATCCGGGGATTAAATGTGATTGCCGCACTCAATATTTCCAATACGATCGGCAACATTTTTAACATTGTATTTATCGCGCTGGGTGAGTCCGTCGCCATCATTGTAGGACAGCTTCTGGGCGCAGGAAAAATGGAAGAAGCGCGGGATACAGACAATAAACTGATCGCTTTCTCCGTCTTCAGTTGTGTTCTTGTAGCCATCGCCATGCTTTTGCCGGCACGGTTTTTCCCGCTGCTATACAACACGAACGACGAGGCGAGGACTCTGGCAACATACTTTATTACACTCACGGCCATCTTTATGCCGCTGCACGCCTTTCTGCATTCCGCTTACTTTACTCTTCGCTCCGGAGGAAAGACAATTGTCACTTTCCTTTTTGACAGTGTTTTCATCTGGTGCGTCAGCGTGACCATCGCCTTCCTTTTAAGCCACTACACGACACTGCCTGTTGTAGCGGTTTATGTGTGCGTACAGCTTGGTGACCTGATCAAGTGCGCGATCGGCTTTATACTGGTAAAAAAAGGTGTGTGGCTCCAGAATATTGTGGCCTGACATAAAAAGAGCGATGCTTTCAGGCAACGCTCTTTTTTCATACACAAATTAATTTAAAACTGCGCCAGATAGTGTTTCACATTCGCTGTGATGTCACCGCCGAAAACCGCAGACCCCGCAACGATCACATTGGCTCCCGCCTCCATCACGATCCTGGCATTGTCTACCGTGATACCGCCATCCACCTGAATATCCAGATCCAGTCCCATCTCATCCGCCATCTGGCGAACCTGACGAACGCGCTCCGTGGATTCCGGTATATATTTCTGCCCGCCAAACCCCGGCTCCACTGTCATCACAAGAAGCATATCCAGCTTATGCAGATATTTTCTGACAGCCTCCACCGGCGTCCTGGGCTTGATCGACATACCCACTCTGCATCCCACGCTGCGGATCAGATCGATCGTCTCATCCGCATCCTCCGTGGCTTCCAGATGAAAGGTAATGCTGTCAGCGCCACATTCTTTAAACACTTTCACATACCGCTCCGGCTCCACGATCATCAGATGCACGTCAAACACCTTATCGGTCACCTTGCGGATTGTGCGTATCACCGGCATTCCAAAGGAGATCGAGGGTACAAATACCCCATCCATCACATCAATATGTATATACTCCGCTCCGGCTTCGACCGCCTCTTTAATCTGCTCCCCCAATCTGGCGAAATCCGCCGCCAGAATGGAGGGAGACAAAATTTTTTCTCTTTCAGACATCTCAAATGCCTTTCTATTTAACAAATCCTTTTACTTTTTCGTAGATTCCCTTGCCATCCAGGCCGTATTTCTCCACCAGAGCGGAAGCCGATCCTGACTCGCCGAAGGTATCCTGCATGCCGATCCGCAGTACAGGAGTCGGCTGTTTCTCGGACAGACAATCACAGACGGCGCTGCCAAGACCGCCGATCACGGTATGCTCTTCGGCCGTCACCACTTTACCGGTCTTTTTCGCGGAAGCAAGAACCAGCTCCTCATCTAAGGGCTTAATGGTATGGATATTGATCACCTCTGCACTGATTCCGTCTGCCGCTAACATCTCAGCCGCCTCCAGAGCGGATGAAACCGTGATGCCGCTGGCGATGATCGTCACATCTGTGCCTTCTCTCAAAAGAACACCCTTGCCGATCTCAAACTTGTAATCCGGCTTATCATTGATCACCGGCACGGCCGCACGGCCAAAACGAAGATATACGGGACCTTCCATCTCGATCGCCGCTTTAACTGCCGCCTTCGCCTCCACGTCATCGGAAGGCACGATAACCGTCATACCCGGAATCGTCCGCATCAATGCCACATCTTCGTTACACTGATGGGTCGCGGCGGCCGAGCCAAACGTGGTGGGGGGGGGGGGGGGCACAAATTTAAGATTGACATGGGGGTAACCGCAGGGTATAAAAAACAGAG
>CAMWMO010000137.1 GCA_947175305.1 uncultured Lachnospiraceae bacterium | reverse complement strand
AACCAGGAGCTTCTGGATATGTTCAATGCCGGTCTTGCCAATATCCAGGCGAACGGCAAGTATGATGAGATTCTCGCGAAGTATTTAGGTGAGTAAAGGAATTTGGTGATAAGCTTATGTTGATGATACTGCAAAGATATGGCCTGATGCTGGTGGCAGCGCTCGGGCAGACGCTGCTGTTGACATTACTGTCGTTATTTTTCGCGATGATCATCGGTATGATCTTCGGCCTGATGAATGTGGGCCACAACAGGGTGTTTAATTTTATCGGGACGGTCTATGTGGATGCGGTGAGGGGCGTGCCCCTCATCGTGCTTGCCTACTTTATCTATTTCGGCGTGCCGGCGGCGATCCAGGGAATCGGATTTGACACGTTTCGTCTGACGGCGCTGCAGGCGGGGACGATCGCGCTTTCCATGAACTGCGGCGCTTATATGGCGGAGATCATCCGTGCGGGTATCCAGAGCGTGGACAGAGGGCAGATGGAGGCCGGCAGGAGTCTGGGACTCACCTACGGTTCGTCCATGGCGCTGATCGTGGTGCCCCAGGCGATCCGCACGATGATACCTTCTATCATCAATCAGTATATTATTACCTTGAAGGATACGTCTATTCTCTCGGTAATCGGTTTTTCGGAGCTTACGAATGTGGGTAAGACGATCATGGGAAATACCTTTATGGCCCTGCAGACATGGACAATCATCGGCATCATGTATATGGTGGTGATCGTAACCCTGAGCAAGTTGTCGAAGAAGCTGGAGAGGAGGATCAACCGTGGCAGATAGTAAGATTTCCGTCAAAAATCTGAGAAAGAACTTTGGCTCTCTGGAGGTACTCAAGGACATCAGTCTGGAGGTGACAGAGGGCGAGGTGGTGGTGTTGATCGGGCCTTCCGGCAGCGGAAAATCCACACTTCTTCGGTGCTTAAACCAGCTGGAGAAGGTGACCTCCGGTCAGATCATCATAGACGGCTATGATGTGACAGACAAGCATACAGATATCAATAAGGTGCGGGAGAACATCGGCATGGTGTTCCAGCATTTTAATCTTTTTAATCATCTGACGGTCATAAAGAACATGACTCTTGCGCCGGTGCATTTAAAGCTGCTTTCCAAGGAGGAGGCGAAGGATAAGGCGCTGAAGCTCTTAGAACGGGTGGGCCTTGCGGACAAGGCGGAGGCCTTTCCCAGCCAGCTTTCCGGCGGGCAGAAGCAGCGTGTGGCGATTGCGAGAGCGTTGGAGATGAATCCCGATATCATGCTTTTTGACGAGCCTACCAGTGCGCTGGATCCGGAGATGGTGGGCGAGGTGCTGGCTGTTATGAAGGAGCTGGCGAGAGAAGGCATGACGATGGTGGTGGTCACCCACGAGATCGGTTTCGCCAGAGAAGTGGCCAGCCGTGTGATCTTCATGGAAGGCGGTTATATCGTGGAGGAGGGAACGCCGGAGGAGGTGTTCAACAATCCTAAGGAGCCAAGAACCATAGATTTCTTAAGCAAGGTATTATAGAAGACATATAAAGGACAGAGGGCAGCGGTTATCATCGCTGTCTTTTTTCTTGACAGATTGGTCTACTAATGATAGACTGAGCAACAGGTCTATTAAAGATAGACTGGGGACGGTTTGTTGAAGGAAGACTGATACATAGAAGAGAATTCAGAGTAGAGGATATTTTGTAATCATGGGAAAGGAGCGTGGAATGATGCAGGAATATAAGCTGGCAGAGGGAGAGGCCCGCTTTGCAAAGCTGATCTGGCAAAGAGAGCCGATTACTTCGCCGGAATTGGTCAAACTTTGTGAAAAAGAATTTGCATGGAAGAAATCTACCACTTACACTGTTCTGAAGAAGCTGTGCGACAGGGGGATTTTTCAGAATGAGAATGCGGTGGTGACGTCCCTCATTTCGGAGGAGGAATTTAACAGCTATAAGAGCAGAAAGTTTGTGGAAGATTCTTTCGGCGGTTCCATTCCCCGGTTTTTGACTGCCTTTATGGGAGGGCGGAAACTGACGAAGAAGCAGGCGGAGGAGATCAAGAAGCTGATCGATGAACATACCGGAAAATGACATAGCTGTGAAATTGAAGGAAATACAGGAAATTGACGGGGAGAGAATACGGATATGACGGCGGTTTTTGTAAGAATATTGAATATGAGTCTGACGGCGGGATACTGTATTGTGGCAGTTATCGTGCTTCGGCTTTTGTTGAGAAAGCAGGCGAAGATCCTGTCCTATCTGCTCTGGAGCGTGGTGCTGTTTCGATTGCTTGTGCCTTTTTCCATTACCAGCAGTTATAGTCTGCTGCGGATAGATCCCGCAGTGGTGTCACAGGAGAGGAATGCGGGTGTCGGGGAGACAGCCGGAACGGTGTGGCATGGGAAGGGCTATACTTTTGATGAGACAGCGCAGGAAACGGGAACGGTTGAGGCTTTGCCTTTTGCGCCTTCGGCGGAGGCAGGAACAGGGAAGCCGGAAGCGGTATGGGAGCGGACAGTTCTGGCCGGTGCATGGGTGTGGCTTGCAGGGATGGTTATACTGCTTGGTTATAGTCTGTGGTCAGCGATGCGGTTCAGAAAATTCCTTGCAGATGCGGTGTCCGTTTCGGAAGACTGCTACGAGGCGGCAGGGATTTCTACGCCCTTCGTGTTCGGCATTATCCGTCCGAAGATCTATCTGCCGACGCATCTTCAGCCGGAGGAACGGCAGTATGTGCTGGCACATGAGCGGATTCACATTGCGAGAAAGGATTATCTGGTGAAGCTGATAAGCTGGGGTGCGGTGTGCCTGCACTGGTTCAATCCGCTTGTCTGGCTTGCTTTTGTGTTGATGGAGCGGGATATGGAGATGTCCTGCGACGAGGCGGTTTTGCGAAGAATGGGGGAGGATGTAAAAGAGGCTTATTCTTTGGCTTTATTGCAGCTTGCAAGCGAGGGGAGCGCTGCCGGCAGTTCTCCGATTGCCTTTGGGGAAGGGAATGTCAGGAGACGTATCCAAAATATCTTAAGCTGGCATAAGAGAAGAATTGTGACAGTAGTGTCACTTGCGGCTCTTTTGGGGGCGTTGGTCATTGGCTTGGCGCTGAATCCGGCGGACCGGTCGCAAAAAGAAGCAGAGGAACAGCTTCGCCTTGGATTTGTCCATGCTTATGCCAATGCCTTTTGTGAGCGGGACGGGAATACGTTGGTTGAAATGTATCAAAATAAATGGCGTGCATATAAGAGCCTGCCTCTGTTGGATCAGGAGGATGGAGAATATACCTTTGGCTTTTCCAGTCCCTGGCCGGACGAGTTTCGTTTTGTGCTGAGCGATGGTGAGTCAGAGGAGGAATGGAGGGCGGAAATCTGGTATTATGCCTGGACCTCCGATCCCCATGTGACAGTCTGGAAGGAAGATATACGAATTGTTCAACATCAGGTGATCAGCAGCGGATTTCGCTATCTGGACAATATTTCTTCTAAGGCTGAGTTTGAGGAGGCCTATCTGATCGGCGGAGAATACCAGTTTACCGATTATGTGGAGAGAGGATTTGTGGAGGGAATTCTTGCGCAGACGGCGTATGACAAGGAGAATGGCGATGCCGACCGCAATGCGGTCTATCGGAATCCGGACACGGCGGCGACTTGGATTTTTAATCTGGAGGGCGGTCAATGCGAGACGCTGTCCAATGTTTCCGGGATGCAGGCTACAGTGGAGTATACTTTTGCCGATGGAAGCAGTGTGCAGATTCCGATGTATAATGTCAGGTATGATGGGACGACGATAGCTGCAGAGCAGCCGGAGGGGGGATTGCAGATAGCAGAGGATGTCTGGCTTCCGGATTTACATGTGTGGAATGCGAAGGCGCCATAAGATAACAATATAATGTTATGTAAACTCGTGTGTACAGAGCTGTCGGGATATAAGGCAAAAAAATCAATACATCAAAAAAAAATTGGTTTTTATTTATAAAAATGAAAAAAAGACTTGCAATCTGTTTGAAAATATAATAGAATAAGCAAGTGTCAAACAGATGGCTCGTTGGTCAAGCGGTTAAGACGCCGCCCTCTCACGGCGGAAACAGGGGTTCGATTCCCCTACGAGCTGTTGACTGTTTTGAACAGCCCAACCCTAAAGGATGCTAGGAACCCTGAAAATATGCGGTTTGTAGTATTTTTTATTTTGTCTGAAAAAGCGTTTTTGGAGTATGAGAAATACGAGGGAACCTCTGAGGGAACAAGTAGAGCGTAGAGAAAGGAGAAATTCTGTACATCGTGATAATTGCATATGTTGTTAGGACATGTAAATAAGTCCTCTGTCAGTTGTGAAGAGATCCTCTGATGCTACAGGCAGAAGATTCTTATACCAATTATTTGATTCATCACCATCTTTGTGCCATACTTTAAATCTACTTTTATATTTGACAAGAAATGCGTCAACTACTAAATCCTCTGGTGTTGTGTCACGTTTATATCGGTTTCTGCGATTTCTCCTGTCAGTCTTTCTCTTCTGTTTTTTACTGGATAACGCTCAATCTCAAAAACTGTGTAGTGGCATTTCCCCTGTTTATGCTCGTAAAAAGTGTTTTTATCATTATGTGCGGAGCGTGACCAGAAATGCAGAGAAGAATGAAGATAGTAAATCATTGGATGCTTACATGGACAGGGATAGAAGATTGCTTGATAAGGGAATTGAGGCGGTAAAGAGAGAACGGAGTAAGACGTATTTTAGTTGATGGGTGATTCTTTAAATAAGCTTAAGAACATATAATGTTTGTTGAACAGTTGTCTTTGTTCAATGTACTGAAAGTTGAGAATGATTGTATCACTATTGTATATAATATTTAGAAATAGTTGATTTATAGCTGGGCATATGATAAACTTCCTATCATAAAAGTTTTATAAAAGAAAGATATTATATTGCCGAGTTGTTGAATTTGAAGGGGTGAGGTGATATAATATAAATAAAAATATAAAAGAGAAAGGAGAAGTTGAAATGAATGCATGTGCGTTAAAGCCTGTAATGCCTTTTGTTACAAGAAGCAAATTAGGAAGAACACCGGCTACAGAGGACAATAGGAAAATGGTTGAGTTTATGGATTCTCACAATTTTTCCTTTGATGTTGATGTGAAAACCAAGAATTTAAAGTGTACAGTAACAGAGAAGTAAAAGAATGAATGTTGAAAGATATACGAAAGAATACGAAAATTTAGTCAAAGATTTTGAATGTGGAAATATAATTATTGATAATTTTTTGAGGAATGGTAATGCTCTGGATGAAAACCAGGGCATTACTTATGTGCTATTATCTGATAAAAAAGATGTTATTATTGGTTATTATAATATAGAGGTAGGAAGAGTCGATCAGATTGAGGATGTAGGCGACACCACAATATATAAGCCTATGGGTGGTTCAATAAACATTAATTACTTGGCAATCGACAGTAGTTATCAAGGGACAAAGATAGCAGAAATTAATGGTAAAAAAATATATTTGGGTGATTATTTATTAAGAGACTGCGAAAAGAAGATATTGAAATTAAGAAAAGAAGTAGGAATTGTTTTCATAACATTATATTCTACAGAACAGGGATACCATTTATATCATGAAAGAAACAGTTATGAAGATTTTGAAGATGATATGAGTACA